>NZ_JARVTC010000015.1:0-278752 GCF_030208875.1 Pseudarthrobacter sp. MEB009 | reverse complement strand
GAGAAGGAACGCGAAGCCGCGGACCAACTCAAAACAGCCGCCGAACCCCTCACCAACCAACTCACCGACGCCGCCAAGGACATGGCCGAGGACCTCAAGCAACCCGCCCAGGACGCCATGGAAAGCCTCAAATCCACGGCCACCGACGCCGCCGAACACGTCAAAGCCGAAGGCCAAGGCGCCGTCGCAGACGTCAAGGACCGCAGCACCGAAGCCAAAGACAACGTCCAAAACGCCTGACGCACACCATGAAGCGCCGCGACAACGCGCCAGCCCCGACGCTGGCGTCGGTGCGCGCCAAAAACACCTCGACCGCCCCGGAAACGGACCTCCGATGGTCCGTTTTCTATCCGAAGTACAACATGGAGAACAACATGATCAGCAGTGAGAACCTTGCTTCCCTCAGCTCAGCTGGCGGCAACGTCATCGGATCCGACGGCGGCAAAATCGGCTCCATCGGTCAGATCTACGCGGACGATGAAACCAACGAACCCACCTGGGTGACCGTTAAAACCGGTTTCTTCGGAAGCAATGAATCCTTCGTCCCGCTGGACTCCGCCTCCCAGGACGGACACGACCTCGTCGTCCCCTACACCAAGGACAAGGTCAAAGACGCCCCGAACGTAGCACCCGACGGACACCTGACCCCCCAGGAAGAAGACGAGCTCTACAGCTATTACGAGCTCCCCTCCGGCGCAGGGTACACCGGCACCAATACCGATGCCCGCACCAACACCGGCAACAGCATTGACGCCGATGCCGGCACTGCCGACCGCGATGTGGTGGGCCATGACACCTCCGGCCCGACCACCGACGATGCCATGACCCGCTCCGAAGAGCAGCTGCACGTTGGCACCCGCACGGAAGAAACCGGCCGGGCACGACTGCGCAAATATGTTGTCACGGAGAATGTGACCACTACAGTTCCCGTGCAGCGCGAAGAGGTTCGCCTCGAACGCGAGCCCATCACCGATGCCAACGTTGGAGATGCCAAGGCCGGCCCGGCCATCAGCGAGGAAGAACACGAAGTCATACTCCACGAAGAGCGCCCCGTCGTGGAAAAGGAAACCGTGCCCGTCGAACGCGTGCGGCTCGAAAAGGACACCGTGACCGAACAGCACAACGTCACCAAGGAAGTACGCAAAGAAGAAATCGAACTCGACGACGACAGCTCCACCGAACGGCGCAACGACCGCTAACTCTGCGCTCCTTGGCCAGCGCCGGTCAGCCCGGCACCACACCGGAGGTCCGTCTCCCCATGGGGAGGCGGACCTCCGTTCGTACTGAACGGCGCGAAAGCCGGGAGGCCGGGGGGTGGGTGTTGCTATGGGGTGAGCCTGACGTCGTCACCCCGGAGAGTTGCGCGGAAGCCGTCGCTCTGGACAACAACGTCTTGGAGCCCGAGCCCATCCGGCAGGCCCTCGATGTTGTGTTCGATTGTGACGAGCCTTCGCACGACGGCAGCCGTAGCGGCGGAGAGAAAGTCCGGCCCGCCAACGTCGATGGAGCGTGGCTCAACAACGATCCTTCCGGCCTTCACCTCGACAGTGCCCGTTGCAACGACCCGCACTTCCCGGCCGAGGACCTCAACGTCGCGGACCACCGTGGCCTGCCCGTCGTCGGCGGCGCGAACCACTGTGCCATCCCCGAGTTCCCCGGCGACGACCTCGAACGGGACGGTCGCGTCGACATCGAGCCGGTCAGCAACCAGCCCATCCGGGCCGGTAACAACGCCCTGCCCCACGGCTTCGACATCCCTGAGCGTCGAACCGGCGGTCACTACGGTCCCCGCGTCAAGCGCAAGATCGGAGAACCACACGTCATCCTCCCGCAGGCCTGCGGGCGCCTCCCTGCCTGGCTGATGTGCCGAGCCCTTGGACGGCGACGTTTCGGGCCCGGACTGGCTCCCGCCGGCCGGGGAACTCACCACCCACCAGAGGATTACGGCTGCGACGCCGAGCATCAAAACCATACACACAGCACCGATGAACCAGTCTTTCGCGCGTTTCCACTCCATGGAAACATTCTGACGGCTGACCACCTCCACATGCGACGGCTTGTGAGGGCACTCGGCGCTGACTCCCCCGAACATGTACTAAGTTTGCTTAGTATGCGAGGTTTCGGCCTAGACTGGCACGATGGATTCGATATCGGCCATTGGCCTCGTGTTCCTTGCAGCCATCGTGTGGACGGGCATCACGGCAGTGCTCTTATGGGGCGGGGATCATCAAAAGCAACGCCTACAGGGGCTCACAGAAGGAGCCAAAGCCGGAATGCGTGCCACCCCGTGATCAGCGCTTAGCCGCCGTCCGCCGGCGTCGATCTGCTCAATCTCGTTGTTCGGTCCTTGCTGCGCCCACGCGAGTGCCGACGATCTGCGCCAGCAGGGATCGGCGATTGTGCGTGCGTGATTTCGCGAAAATGGTTTTGAGGTGGTCTTGCACGGTCAACTCTGAAAGCGTCATCGCCGCGGCAATCGTTTTCGTGTCGCTTCCCGCTACAAGCATTCCCAGGAGCTCCGCCTCGCGTGGGGTCATACCGTAGGCCAGGGCGTAGACCTCAAGCCGCTCGTCGGGAGCGGCAGCCTCCAGAGTCACAGCTATCTGCGAACCCATTCTTGCGGCGCGAACGGTGATCCACGTGCCCTCCATGAGATGCACACGCGCGCTGGCCTCGTGCGAGTCGACATCCTGTTCAACCGCAAGTAACTGCGCTGCAGCATTGTAGACACTCGCGGGCACCGGCGGCAGGGTGCCGGCAGTTGGCAGGAGTGTTCGAAGCCACTCTCCGGCCGCCCCGGTCTGGCTGACCACTTCGAGGTTCTCGCTGAGAATAAGGACTACGGGCCCTCTTCCGAGGCGCAGCGCCGGCGGAATCGTCGAAAATGTACCCGCCTGCCGCATCCGAAGCGCTCGTGTCAGCGACGGCGCGAGATCACTCAGAAACGCGAGTTCATGGCTGCCGAATGCCTTTGGACTCGTTCGCCATAGGTCAAGAAAACCCCAGCAACCATGGCTGTCTGCCATCACGATCGAGGCCACATCCTTGACCCGGTAATTTTGCAGCATTTCCGTCCAGAGAAGGCTTTCCGCTAGCTCTGCACCCGTCGCCTCGAGCAGCGACGCCGCCGCCACCCGGCGGGTGATCAAATCAGTCCATCGATTGACCTTGGTTAGGTACTTAAACTTGATAAGGGACGGCAGCTGACCGAATGCCGGGACATCCGCGTGCGGGTCAGAACCGACTGTGGTCACCGGATCCGTGAGCAGCCAAACGTGGGCATCGAAGTCGAGAGCACGATGCAATTCGCGAAGCGCGTCAGTTCGGAACGTTCTGGCATCTGAAGGCACTGCGCTGATGGACTCTATTCGCTCCCGAACGTTGGCCAGTGTCAGTTGCGTGACCATATCTCGACAGTACGCCCAAAAAGCCCCGTTCCTCCGCCTTGAGATTGCAGCTGCCCGCTGGAAGAAAGATCCCAGAAAGTTGGGATGGTTACCGAGAGCGACGAACCCTACGCTCAGGGCACACCCCAACGAGAAAGTACGGGACATGCCTATTCTCAGGATTGAACACCGCACTCACGACTTCGCGACATGGAAGGCCGCGTTCGACCGGGACCCGGCCGGGCGAGGCAAAGCAGGCGTGCAGAGGTACTCCATTTACCAGCCCGTCGATAACCCCCGGTATGTTCTGATCGACCTTGAGTTCCCGACGGTCTCCCAAGCCGAACGCCTCCTGGCGTCGATGAGACAGATCTGGAGTTCCGGGGCCGCAGGGCCCGCCTTCGGGGGCGAGCCACGGACGCAGATCCTCGACACCAAGGAAGTCGTTCAACTCGAAGCCTGACGGCGGGTATTTACGTGCGGCAATGCCCGGACAGTCATACAGCGGGCCAGCCGGGATTGGCGCTTACCCGCTGGCGGCCTAACCATCAGCTCAGAGATAATCACTGCCACGTTCACGGGCGATCTCCAGAAGGGTTGAATGGAAAGCTACCTCGGCGGGTGCGTATACCTTGTCTTGGCGTTGGGCCAGAAGAACCCGGCGCAGGGGGGCGTCAGCGCCGAGGCTTAGGACCCTGACATCGGGATGCTGCAAGGCCACTGCTGTTTTGGGGACCATCGCCACACCCATGCCCACGCTGACCATGGCTTGAGCCTCTTGGTAATCGTTGGCCAGGAACCCGATATTCGGCTCAAAGCCGGCGTCGTGGGCGGATCGTTGAAGTACCTCAACCACAGGGTGCGCCTCTGCACGGACTATCCACGACTCCTTTCGGAGGTCTTTCATGGACACTTCATCACGATCCGCCAAGGGGTGCCCCTTGGCCACAAGGACCACCGTGCTCTCCTGGAACACCTCCGTGATCCGAATGGATTCGTCGTTGAAGCGGTTCCAAGGGTAATCCCAGAGCAGGCACAGTCCAGTCACTCCGGACTCCAGGTCCGAAACCAGTTCATCGAAGCGGGCGCTGCGCACAGACAGGCCAATTGCCGGGTAGCGCTTCTTGAATGCGCGGATCACCAGCGGCAAAAATGAACCGGCCAACGTGGGAAACGTACCCACGGTCAACGAGCCCCGGCCCAACCCGGCAATCTGACCCAAGTCGGACCGGGCCGCACGCATCTGTCCTACGATCCTCCGTGCGTGTCCAGCCAGCACCTGACCGGCCTCCGTGGGAACCACCCCGCGGGATCGGCGATTGAGGAGGGGCTGCCCTACTTCCTGCTCCAACTTCCGCAACTGCTGGGAGACGGCAGACGGTGAGTACATCATGATGTCAGCCGCCGCCGTGATGGATCCTTGCTCAACCACCTCCACCAGGAGGGCGAGCCGCCGAATATCAAATAAATCCATGTTCTCATCGTTAAGCATTGCTTCAGCCTTCCCCGTATTTTGTTCATTCTACGCAGGACTGCGATTCCCGGTGCCTGCCGGAGGGTGATAATCCGGGACCAGGCAATTCTTCAGCTCCGCCTCGTCCTGCCGCAGCAATGAGTGAAGCATCCCTACACTCCCCTTCATATATCCAACATTGTCTTCATATGTGATTCGCATCATCCTCGTAACAGGCCGCAAAATTTGCAGGATGCCACGAGAGGCAGGGAAGCACAATGAAGATCGAAGCCGAATGGATGCGCGGAGGCACCAGCAAGTGCTGGGTCTTTGAAACCGAAGACCTGGACAGGGCCAACGCCAATCTGGACGATCTCCTGCCCCGACTCTTCGGAAGCCCGGATTCCCGGCAGATCGACGGCGTAGGCGGGGCCACTTCAACCACCAGCAAGGCAATGCTCCTAAGCCGCCCGGCGGACAAGGAAGTGGATGTCGAATTCACTTTCGCCCAGGTGGGCATCGAAGAAGCATCTGTTGACTGGGGCAGCAACTGCGGAAACTGCTCGGCGGTTGTGGGTCTTTATGCCATCGAGAAAGGGTGGGTAGTTCCTTCCGGCGACTCCACGCGGATCGTCACGCGGAACACCAACACGGGACAGATCATCATTCAGCGGGTTTCAACACCCGCCGGCGCCCTGCCGATCGTCCCGGACGCACAGATGCCCGGCGTTGTGTTTCCCGGCTACAGAGTGGGGCTCGGCTTCCAGAATCCGGCCGGCAAGACCACCGGACAACTGCTGCCCACGGGCTCGGCATCTGACACGATCGTTGCCGGCGGAACCCGCTGGACGGTTTCCATGGTGGACGCCGGCGCACCCGTAGTCATGGTGCGGGCTGAGGAACTTGGCCTGGATACTGCCCGCTACGACACATGGAAAGCCGAAGTTGAACTTCAACTCGACACACTGGACGTAATACGCCGCCAGGCTGCGGTCCGGATGGGAATGGCAGCAACTCCCGCCCAGGCCGCGCGGGCTGTTCCCAAACTTGCAATCGTCGGCCCGCCCGAAGGGCCTGACGCCGCAGGTGACGTAAACGTCATGATGCTCTCCATGGGGAAACCGCATCCCGCACTGGCGATCACCGGCAGCATCGCGCTGACGCTCGCTGCCCGTACGCCGGGCACCGTGCTGAACACCATCACCGGCAACACATCCATAGCAGTTCTGAAGCTCAGGACGCCCGCGGGCGTCATCGAAACCTGGAGCGAGGAACAAGACGGATCCCTGCTGGTCGGCGTCGACCGGACGGCGCGCACCATCGCCTCCAGCATCATCCACCTTCCGGAGACTCTCGGCAACGCCGTCGAAGCCTCACTAGCAACAGCCACTCGATGAGGAGAAAACACCATGGCTAAGACTATTTTCAAACCAGCTCCCGAGGCTGAGAGCGACATCCGGGAAGAACGTTCCCAGCAGCCCAACAACCGCCGCCGTATCCTGCTGGTAACGGTTGCCGCTTCTGCCATTCTGGGCCTGGTCGCCATCCTGTTCGGGGGTGCCCTCTTCAACCCGGCGGCCACCCCGGAATCGGAGCCGACCATGACCGCCACCCAGATCATCCCGCTGGTAATCCTCGTGGTGATGTTCGTTGTCGCCACCAAGTGGCCCTTGAACATCGGCGTCATGGGACTCGTGGCCTCCTTCGGCGTCGGCTACTTCATGCTCGGCATGACCGACAAGGAAATCCTTGCCGACTTCCCCGCCAATATCGTGATCACGATCATCGGAGTCACGTACTTCTTCAGCATGGCCCAGAGGAACGGGACCATCGACATCATCGTCCAGAACTGTGTGCGGCTGGTGCGGGGCAAGACAATGCTTCTGCCGTGGGTATTCTTCCTTCTGGCAGCATCGCTCACCGCGCTTGGAACCTTCTCCCCTGCCGCCGTCGCACTCCTGGCCCCCGCCGCCATCGGACTGGCCTACGAATCGCGCATCCACCCCGTGCTCATGGGCGCTTTCATCATCAACGGAGCTCACGCCGGCGGCTTCTCGCCGCTGTCCGTGGCAGGCGTCCTGGTCCATGACATCGCGGTGAAGAACGGCTTTCCGATCTCCCAAGGCGCGCTTTTCGGAGCGAGCTTTGCCCTGAATCTGATCCTGTCCGTGCTGACGGTAGTGGTGTTCGCCCTCCTGGGTAAGCTTCGCGACGGCGCTGCCGGCCAGCACGCCGACCTTGAGACCCGCACCACCCGGCCACGCGGCCAGCAAATCCTCACGTTGGGACTCATCGTGGCCATGCTCGTCTGCGCTTTGGGCTTCCACATGCCGATCGGCTTTGTCGCCCTCTCAGCAGGACTCCTGCTGGCACTGGTCAACATCAAGGAACACCAGACCTTCATCGGCGGAGTCTCCTGGTCAACTGTGCTGCTCGTCGCAGGGATGATCACCTACGTCTCCCTGCTCCAGCACGTCGGGGTCATCGATACCCTCGCCGAGCAGGCCCTGGCCCTTGGAGCACCGCTCCTCATCGCCCTCGTGCTCTGCTACGTCATCGGTGTCGGCTCAGCCTTCGCATCATCCACCGCACTGCTGACGGCCTTCATCCCCTTGGCTGGTCCCCTCCTGGCAACCAGCTCACTGAGCGCCTCGGGGACAGTGGCTGCCCTCGCCATCGCCGCGACTGTCGTGGATGTATCGCCCTTCTCCACCGACGGTGCCCTGGTGGTCGCCAACGCCCGCGAAGACGACCGCCAGCGCGTTTACAAGCAGCTGATGATGTACGCCGGCGGAGTAGTCCTGGTAGCACCCGCACTTGCCTGGGCCTTGCTGGTACCAACCGGCATCATGTAGGCCGCAAGGCCATGAAGACTGCCGGCATCAACGATCGGCCGGCGTGGGGATTGCGCCTTGCACACCATCGCAACAGGTAGCCCGAGAGACGGGCGCAAAAGCGCAAACCCCGTGCACCTGAGGCAGGGCCGCCACACCGGCGGGCCCTGCCTTAGGTTTTACAGTCCGGCCTTGTGCACTCCAGGCAGGAGCGGGCTACGGTGAGACCGCGATCTCACGGATGGTCAGGTCGCGGAACAAGGCCGCTCCTTCATGGGCGTACAGCCGGATACCGTCATCGCCTTCAAGGGGGAAGACCCGGTGCGAGTGCACCACGCGTCCATCTCCGACGAACATCTCCACGCTGGTGCGATCCACGAGGATACGAAGAGCGAAGCGGCCTGCGGAGGGGTCCACCGCGGTTTGGGTTTCGCCGGCAGTGGGGTTGATCGTGGGGCCGCGGTTGACGTACGTGAACGGGCCACGCAGGTAGGCGCCTGCGGCGACATGCCGGCCGCCACCCGGGGCGCGGCACACCTCAAGACCGAGATTGGCCGGTGGTGCGGCTGGGTCCCACACCACCTCGCACGACAGGTCATATGCCAGCGACCGGACCTTCAGATCCTTTGTACCTGTAACCGCCAGATCGCCCAGACGATGCGTGCGCTTCACGTGGTTACCCAGCGCAGACGTGGGCGCGGAGGTGAGGTAATAGGCACCGGTCCCACGCTTGAGCCGGACATCGCGCACGATCATGTCATCGCCGTTGTAACCGTCAGTTGCCAGGGTTGGCGTGTTGTGAGGGTAGTCCCAGAAGTTCGCCCATCCGATGGCCCGTCGGAGGCCAGGGTCTACAGCTCCCGATGCATCGTGATGTGGGTAGGTCACCGCGCCGTAGAAGTCGAAGCCGTAATCGAGCCATTCCGGTTCGGGATGGTCGGGCGTGAAGGAACTGCCGTCAAAAACCCCCGTCCAGTAGGCATACGTCGCGGGCAGTCCGCGGCCTTTGCCGTTCGCACTGGTGCCCAGGACCCAATGCGGGGTGCCGTCGTCGGCGGTCATCAGAAAGAGGTCAGGGCATTCCAGAAGCCCCAGGTCGCTCCGGACAAATTCGCCAACACGCTGCCAGGACCGCAGGTCAGGTGAGGCGTAGAAACCCAGCTTCTGCCCCTCCGCGTTGGCCATGAACCACCGCTGCCGGTCCTCATCCCAGATCACCTTGGGATCGCGGAAATCGTGCACACCAGGGTTGGGCAGCACCGGCTCCGTGCCGCCCGGCTGAAATGAGCGTCCCCGGTCCGTTGAGTACCAAAGATACTGGGCCTGGCGCCCTTCCGGCGCTTGGGTAACCAAGGCGATGACCGCACCCGCTCCGTATCCGGAGGTGTTTCGCTCATCCACCACCAGACATCCGGACCAGCAGTCGCCGTTGTTGTTGCTGAATTTCGGTATCGAGACACCGCGGTCCCGGAAGGCAACGTGATCGGTGGTGGTGGCACGGCGCCATGACGTGCCGCCGCCGCCAGTGATGTAGTCGGCGTTGTACAAGTAGTAGTAGTGGTACTCGCCATCCAGGTAGATGGGCCGTTGGGGATCGTTCTTCCAGTTGTCGGCCACGCTGAAGTGATAGACGGGGCGCATTCTGGATGGTCCTTTCGACGGGCTGCCTGCCGCGGACGCAGGATTGGACAGCGCGATGGACCCACCCAACGCAACCGCACCGGCGCCCGTCAGAAGTCCGCGGCGAGAGACTGAAGAGTTTTCCATGGGTTTCACTTCCGTTCCGGCAGGAGGCTACGGCTCTCCGTAAACACCTCAGCCATGGTCCAGGCGTCCAGGGAAAGGAGCCGCACCGAGGCTTCACTGGCGGCCAGTCTCACGCGCTCGCCGCCCAGGGTGGGATAGACACGGGCCGTGAGCGGCTTGCCGTTGGCGAAAATTTCGACGGCGGACCGGTCCACCAGGACGCGCAGGCGGACCCGACCGTCGGTCATCGGAATGGCGCCGGACTTTTCCACCAGATCGACGGCGGGGTCGAGGCTGCTGCGGGTACGGTCGAGATGCAGCATGCCGGTGGGGGTGCCGTCAGCGGACCGGCTAAGAACGATCACCGTCTCCTCAGCACCCTCCGCGGTTCCAAGCAGTCCGAGCCGCAGCTCTGCACCGGCAGCAAGCTGCACGTCCAGCTCAAGGTCCAGCTGGTTGCCCGACACACCGGTATCCATTGATGTCCCGGCCACCAGCACCTGGGCAGGCACACCGGCATGTTTCCGGCGCAGCTTCTCGACCTCGGGAACAGGTGTGAACGCGAGGGTTCCGTCGTTCGCCAACGTGGTGACCCGCGGCAGGCTCATGACCCCGGACCAGCCGGCTTCCACCATCGCTGCGTCACTGCGGCCTTCCTGCATCCAGCCAAACATGACACGCCGGCCGGACTCATCCTGGAAGGACTGCGGTGCATAGAAGAAGCGGCCTCCGTAGTCCAAACGGTGCAGCGAATCCGGTTCAAAGGCGTCGCCGGCATACCGTCCGGTCCAATACAGCGGGTGCCGGGTTTCGCCGTCATTCCACGCGGAGAAGACCAGCACATCTGGTGAGTCGTCGGCACGTGCAGACCCCAGCGAGCCCTGCCCTGCACGGAACAGGTCAACGCATTCCCACATGGTTCCGGTCCAGTCAGAGTCCGCGGGATCTCCCTGGGAGGCATCCCCGATGAACAGGGGTCCGAGGTAGTCCCAGGACCGCAGGTCCGAAGATTCATACAGGAAGGCCGTGCCGCCGGCGTGCCGGATTCCTGAACCCACCAGCTGCCGCCATTTGCTTCCCTCTTGCCAGACGCAATGATCCCGAAACGCGGTGGTGTTTACGCCGGCGGGCGGCGCGCCAATGACCGGATTCCCGGGATCTTTGGTCCAGTCCAGCAGGTCAGGGGTTCCTACGGCGACGCAGGGCAACTCCTTGTCCGCGAACCGGCCGGAGTACACCAAGGTGGGAGTGCCGCCGTCGTTAACCAGCACCCCGGACCAACAGCCCTCAGCGTCCGGTCCTGCGGAAGGTTCCAAGGCGACGGGCTGGTCACTCCAGGTGACCAGGTCGGTGCTGGTGGCGTGACCCCATTGGATGCGGTGGTGGAAAGCGCCCTCGGGGTTGTACTGATAGAAGAGGTGGTAGGTGCCGTTCCATTGGCTGACCCCGTTGGGATCGTTGAGCCAACCGGCCGGTGAGACAAAGTGGAAGCGCGGCCGCAGCGGATCGGCTTCCGCGCGGGCCACCAACTCATCCTGCGGAGTGGTGGCGAGCGGGTGGGTCAGTTCAGTCATGCGGAGGCCTCTTCTTGAGCGTTCGACGCCGGGTGGCCGGGTTGGATCGGTTCACTCGCCAGGGCATGGCCGCCGGCAGCAGCCCACGGGCGATAGAGGTGGCAGCGCACCCAGTGGCGGTTTTCGGGGTTGCCCACCCAGTGGCGGACTGGTTCTTCGGCCGAGCAGGCCTGGTTCGGGTCACCGTCGAACGCGCAGTGCGTCGAGGCCATAACAGCCTGCCGCAGTTCAGCCCGGCGGACGGGATCGTACGAGCCTGCCCGGGAGGGATCCGGCACGGCCGAAACAAGGAGCTGCGTGTACGGGTGCGCCGGGGTGGCCAGGAGGTCCAAAGACTCGCCTTCCTCAACCAGTTCACCGGCAAACATCACCGCTGTACGGTCCGCCAGGTACCGTGCGGATGCGAGGTCGTGGGTGATGTAGAGCATGGAGATACCTTGCTCATCGCGGAGCTTGCGCATCAGGTTCAGCACGCCGATCCGAACGGAAACGTCCAGCATGGACGTCGGCTCATCGGCCAGGATGACCTGCGGTTCAACGGCTAGTGCCCGGGCAATCGCAATGCGTTGGCGCTGGCCGCCGGAGAGCTCGTGCGGGTACGAGTTCAGCATGTCGGCATCCAGGCCAACAGTGGTCATAAGCTTTTCGAGCCGCTGCCGAGTCTCCTTCTCCGTACCGCCGGTCTTGCCGTGGATCGCCAAGGAACGCCGGAGGAAGTGCTCGACCCTGTGCGCCGGGTTCAATGAGCCGAAGGGGTCCTGGAAAACCATCTGCAGCTGGGACCGGAAGGCCCGGGATGCTTGGAAACGATCCCGCCTCAGCACATCGACGCCGTCAATGAGGATCTCCCCGGAGCTCGGCTTTTCGAGTCTGGCGACACAGCGGGCCAGGGTGCTTTTGCCGGAACCGGACTCCCCCACGAGGGCTACGATTTCGCCCCGGCCAATGGACAGATCGACGCCGTGCAAGGCGCGGACAGAATCGCGGGAGAAGAGCCCCCCAACGGCGAACGACTTGCCCAGGCCCCGGATTTCCAAGGCCGGACCGCCGGAAGTGGTTCCCGGCTGCCGGGTCGTGACGGCGTGGCTCATGGCGTGGCTCCTTCCAGGTTTGCGGACTCAATAACCGGAGCATCGGCACCGAACGGTGCCACGAAGTGGCCGGGTGACACCTCGCTGAGGTCCGGGATGTTGCGGAATTTCACGCCGTCGGGCAGGCCCGTCAGCGGAACCCGGGGACCGGTGAGGGGCGGAAAAGCGCCCATCAGCGCCTGGGTGTAGGGGTGTCGGGGGGTGGCGTAAACGTCCTGGGCCTTCGCGGTTTCCACGATCCGCCCGCCGTACATCACTGCCATGCGGTGCGAGAGTTCCACCATGAGGGACATGTCGTGCGTGATGAAGAGGACGGAGAAGCCGAGCTCGCGCTGGAGCTCCTTGATTTGCGCCATGATCTCCTGCTGCACCACCACGTCCAGCGCGGTGGTGGGTTCATCCAGGATCAACAGTGAGGGCTTGAGTGCCACTGCCATGGCAATCACGGCACGTTGACGCATACCGCCCGAGAGTTGGTGCGGATACGACCTGAGGCGTGCGGGGTCGATCCTGACGAGTTCCAGCAGTTCACCGGCACGCCGCAGCGATTCCTTGCGGGAGTAGCCGGCGTGGGTGGTGAAGATGTCCACGATCTGCTCGCCGATGGTCAGCACCGGATTGAGCGAGTTCATGGCTGACTGGAAGACCATCGCCACGTCCTGCCAGCGGAAGCGCCGCAACTCCTCAGGGCTCATGGCCAGGACATCCTTGCCGCCGAAGGAAATGCTGCCGCCTGCGATCTTCGCTGGATCCTTCAGGAGCCTCATGATCGAGTTGGCGATAGTGGACTTCCCACAGCCGGACTCTCCCGCGAGCCCGAACACCTCGCCGGTGCCGATGCTGAAGGAAACGCGGTCGACGGCGGTGGTGGAGCGGGTGTCGCCGACGTATTTGACGGTGAGGTCCTTGACGTCCAGGACGGGTTCGTGGGAGCCGAAGGAAACTTGGGAGATTGTCACTTGGCAGCGCTCCTTTCGGTATCTTTCGGAGTTTTGATCTTCCGGAGCCGCGGGTTGGTGACCTCGTCCACGGCGTAGTTGATGAGGGCAAGAGCAAAGGCAACCAGCGCGATGCACAGGCCTGAGGGGACGAAGACCCACCAACTGCCCGTCAGCAGTGCACCTTCGTTGCCGGCCCAGAACAGGTTGTTGCCCCAAGAGACGGTGCTGACATCGCCCAGGCCCAGGAACTCGAGGCCCGCTTGGGCGCCGATACCGTAAATCACACAGGCCAGCAGGGTGCCCATGACGATTGAGGCCATGTTGGGCAGGATCTCGCGGAACATGATCCGGCCGGCCCGTTCGCCGGAGACCACGGCAGCGGCGACAAAGTCCTTGGAGCGGATGGACAAGGCTTGTGAGCGCAGGACGCGTGCTGAGCCGGCCCACCCTGTGACCACCAGGACCAGGATCACGGTGCCCAGGCCAGGCGGAAGGAAGGCAGCCAGGATGACCAGCAGCGGCAATCCGGGCAGTAGCAGGAACACGTTGGTGACCAGGGACAGCGCTTCGTCAATGAACTTGCCGAAGTACGCCGAGGCAAGTCCCACCAGGATTCCGATGAAGGTGGACAGCAAGCCCACGGTCAGCCCCACGAACAACGAACTGCGTGAGCCGTGGACAGTCAGCGCGAGGACGTCCTGTCCTTTGGCCGTGGTGCCAAGCCAGTGCTCAGCCGATGGTTCCAGGGACGCCAATGCGGTGATCCTGGACGGGTCGCCCGGAAACAGCACCGGCGCCAGCAAGGCCAGGGCAATGAAGATGACCATCACGGCCATCCCCGTCAGCGCTTTTTTGTTGCTGGTGAGGCCGTGGATGAAGCTACGGTTTGGTTTGCGGGCAGCTGGTGTTGGCGTGGGCTGCTTCAGGAGTGCGGTTGTCATGATCGGTCCTCTAGTTGCTGCGCACGCGCGGGTCGAGGCGGACGTACAGGATGTCCACCAGGAAGTTGGCCAGCAGAACAGCGGCAGTGATGGTCAGGAACAGGCCCTGCATCAGTGGATAGTCGAGCCCTTGGACGGCGTTAAGGAGCTGGTAACCGACTCCGGGGTAGGCGAACACCACTTCAGTGAGCAGCGCACCACCCACAACGAATCCAAGGCCCATGCCGAAGCTCGTTACGGAGGGAAGCATGGCGTTGCGGGCGGCGTAGCGGAGCATGATGCGGCCCGGGCGGAGGCCCTTGGCTTCAGCCATGGTGATGTAATCCTCGGAGTTGGTGGCGATCATGGTGTTACGCATACCGAGCATCCAGCCGCCGATCGAGACCAAGACAATCGTCAGCGCAGGCAGCACCAGGTGCGCACCGACGTCGCCGATGAATTCCCAGGTGAAGGCAGGCTCCAGACCGTCCGTGAATGCATGCCGGATCGGGAACCAGTCCAACACCACGCCGAACAGGTACAGCGCACCCATCGCAAGCCAGAAGTATGGAAATGAGCCAATAAAAACCAGCAGCGGCGGGAGCGCGGAGTCGATCGTTCCGCCGCGCCGCCAGGCGGCCAGGATTCCCAGCAGGTTACCCACGACGGCGGCAATCACCAGCGCGGTTCCCCCCAGCAGGAGTGTCCAGCCAATTTGGGATGAGATGACCTCGGTGACCGGGGTGGGGAAACGGGAGATGGAAACACCCATCTGCCCGGTGAAAACGTTGTGCAGGTAGTCGATGTATTGCTCCCAGATGGGCCGATCGTCAACACCCAGCAACTTGCGCAGGGCCTCGATCTGTTCGGGCTGCATCCGGTCCTGGGAACGGGCGAACATGCGGGACACGGGGTCCCCCGGCATGAACCGCGGGAGCATAAAATTCAAGGTGATGGATGCCATGAAGGCGATCAGGTAGAAACCCAGGCGGCGCAGGATGAAGCGCACGGTTTCCCTCCATTCGGGAATTGCGTAAAGGTGGGGCACGCCCGGCAGTATGGGCCAGGATCAACGGGTGTTCTGCCGGGCGTGCGGTAAGGGGGCGGCGGTGGTTGGGCCCACGCCGCCCGGGTTCCCTGGCCGAAGCGCAGCGAGGTTAGGGCGGCGGTGGGGACTACTTGCGCGGTTCCAGGGTGGTCAGGACGAGCACCGTTGTAGGTGACCGGACGGAGAGGGTGGCGTACGGGTTGTCCTCGGTGGGCCATCCGGTGAATCGGGTGTCGTTGAAGGCGCCCCATTCCGGGCCTGAGAACAGCGGCACGAGCGGTGCGGCGTCGTTGTACTCTTCCTGGAGCTTGTTGGCGATGTCCTTTTGTTTGGCTTCGTCAGCTTCAGCTGCGAAGTCGGCCAACAGCGCATCGGCTTTCGTGTCGCCGAAGCGGTGGTAGTTATCAAACGTTTTGGTGCCTACCGGCTTGACCGTGGCGCTGCCCATGGAGGTGTTGAAGTACTTGTAGGGGCTGGGATCGTTGGCGCTCCAGACGATGCCGGAGTCGAAGTCGCCGGTCTCGTACCCGGCCACCACTGCAGCCCAGTCAGGGGACTCCACCTTGGCAGTGACGCCCACCTCGGCCAGGTTCTGCGCGATCACGTTGGCCACGGACAGCCAATCAGAGGACGTCGCACCCACTGAGATCTTGAATTCGAAGGGTTTGCCGTCCTTGAGCGTGCGCTTCCCGTCGGCACCCTTGGGGTAGCCTGCCTTGTCCAGCAGGTCGTTGGCTTTTTGCACCTCGTGGTTGGTCCACGTGCAGTTGTCCTTGACCTGGCTGTTCTTCCAGGTTTCATAGTTGCCGGAGAGGCCGGTGCAGTCCGCCGGCTTGGCGTAGCCGCTCATGCCGATTTTGGTGACCTGGTCGCGGTCCACGGCCATGCTCAGTGCCTTGCGGACGTCAAGATCATTGAACGGCGCTTTGGTGGTATTGAGCTGCCAGTTGATCATGGCGCCGGTGGCAGGGAACCAGTACTGGCGGTGCTCCTTGTCCTTGGAAACAAACGTCTTCTCAATGTTGGGGATGTACTGCGGAGCCCAGTCAACGTCCCCGTTTGCTGCGGCAAGGTTGGCGCCGTCGTTCCCTGCGAAAGCGAGCATCTTGATGCCGGCAATCTTCTGCTTCCCAGGCTGCCAGTAGTTGGGGTTCTTCTTCAGGACGAAGGATTGGGCCTGGAACGTATCCACCTCGGTGTAGGGTCCGGTACCCACCGGCTTGGCGTTTGCGTCCTTTTCCGGGTCCGGCAAAGCAGACCAGATGTGCTTTGGCAGAATGATCAGTTGGCCCACGTCATGGAGAGCCGGCGACCAGGGCTTGTTGAAGTTGAACGTGACGTTATTCCCCTCGGCGGTCACGGTGTCCAGGTACTCAAAGCCGCCCTTGATCTTCTTCTGAAGTTCGAAAGTGAACGCAACGTCGTCAGCCACGAGAGGCTGCCCGTCGGACCACTTGACCCCGTCACGAAGCGTGAACGTTACTGATTTGCCGTCCTCTGCTGCCTTCCACTCGGTGGCCAGCCACGGCACTGTTTCTCCCTTTGCCGGGTTGAAGATCAGGAGCGATTCGTAGATGGACTGCTGAACCATCGGGTTGACCGTGGGGGCGAACGGGTTGAAGTTCTGCACGAACGTACCCATGTCCTCGCGTGGAATGGTGAGGAACGCGCTGGCGTTCGCTTCGGCGTCGGAGGTGCCTGTTTTGCCAACGTTGGCGGTGCAGCCGGTGAGAAGCATCGCGCCCATAGCAAGGCTTGCTGCCGTCATCCGGGCAGCCCGGAAGTATCGGGGTTGTGTCATGATGGTTGTCTCTTTCCTATCTTCATCAGCAAAGTGAAGGGGTGGGTAAGGGTTTGCTCTTCGACGTTGATTTCGCGGTCAGACCGAAGAGCGTTCTAGCAGCGGACAGCCGACCAATTGCTGGTTGGCAAGAATCGGCTGTCCGGCTGTAAGGGCAGCGAGCGTTTGGACGCCCAGGGCCCCCATTTTTTCGAAGGGCAACGCAACCGTGGTCAGTTTTGGCCGCAGGTAGGCCGCAATGAGTTCCTGGTTGTCGAAGCCGATCACGGCGATGTCGCCGGGGATGGTCAAGCCCCGTTCCTTGATGGCGTCGTAAGCACCCATCGCCATTCGGTCATTGAGACAGAACAGTGCGGTGGGCCGGTCAGCCGGTGGGTACCGGTCCAGGATCCGGCACGCGGCTTCGTAGCCACCATCGGCCGTTGCGTATCCGGACACCACCAGTTCCGGGTCCAACTCCAGTCCGGCAAGTGCGAGTGCTTCGCGGGCACCCTCCAATCGCCCCACTGCGGCGGGAATGTCCGGGTCGAGGTTGATCACTCCAATCCGGGTGTGGCCGGCCTGGAGCAGGCGTTCGACGGCGACGCGGCCACCGGCACGCTCGTCGGGGACGATCGACGGCAACTTTCCGTCCGCGTCAAAGCAATTGATCAGGACGGTGGGTACTTCCTTGGCGCTTTCCGGGACGTGGACACCCCGGTGAAAGGTGGCTGCGTAGAGAAGTCCCTCCACTCGTTGTTCCAGCAGCTTTTCAGTTGCAGCATCTTCCAGTCCGTCGTTGGGTCCTACGGCATCGGCCTGGTCGGAGGGCGCGATGAGCAGGAACCTGCGGTCAAGCCAGGCCTGGTCCTGGGCGCCTTTAATGATGTCGACGGCGAAGGGTGCCGTGACGATCTCCGTCACGATTCCGTACCAGTCGCTGCGCCGTGCTGCCAGCGCACGGGCGCCGGCATTAGGGCGGTAGCCCAGTTCCTGCACGGCGTCGCTAATGCGGGCGCGGGTTTCTTCGGAAATACTGGCGTTTTCGCGGTTACTCAGGACAAATGAGACTGCAGTCCGGGAAACGCCGGCGTGGTTGGCGACGTCCTTCATGGTGACTCCCCGCTGCCGCACAGGAACGGACTCGTCGGGGGTGGTTTTCGCCATTGAATACTCCGGGTGCTCTTGGTTGATGCAGGGATGTTGCCAGCGCCTCATTGTCTGGCAGCCCGGAGGCAACGCTGTTGGTAACGCGCGTTACCTGCCGGGCATGTGACTTAGGTTACCCGCGTTACTTCCCGTCTGTCAACAGCTCGGAACGGGCCGCCCGCCACCTTGCGGGGACGCGCGGCAGCGGGCTGCCTCGCCGGGCCCCGGGGGACGCAACGGTGCCAGGACTCCCCCGCCGTTGGAAGCCGGCGTTGTGGTTCGAATGACCGTGGACGGTATCGGGAGCATTTGAAATGCCCGGGTCCACGCCACGAGGCTGTAACCCGGGTCCCCGCCCGGAACAGGCCACGCAAGCATTCCGTCCCTAGGGAGATCCAGGCCTCGGGCTGATCCAGGAGCCTGCCGGTAGGTTCTGCAGGCAAACGCTTCCGGCCGGAGCCTGCCAGCACGTAGACTTCACCAATCGCGAGCGTCCCAATCTGTGGAGTGCTGCTGTAGAAAGGCCTGCCATGAAAGAAAACCTGCGGATCACTCCTGCCGACGTTTTTCCTGAGGACCTGGGAAAAATGAAAGACAAAAATTTGCAGGTTCTCGATAGCCAGGTTCAACGGCAACTGGACCATGAAATCGTCACTGATGGCGAAACAAACCCGGAAACCGACTCTCGCCACGAAGAGCTTGACCTGGAATTCGAACAGCGCGGCAACTAAGCCTGGCAGTGCCCAGGGCCTGCACTCACCGTGCAGGCCCTGGGCAGGCGGTTGAACTCCGCGGGCACTAGAGCAAAGGCCCCGCTCAGTCCTTAAACGCTCGGTAGGTGAAGTTCCGGAACCGCACTTCCCCTGTTCCGGCTGCAAACAGTGCCGGGCGCAGGCTGAGGAGTTCGTCAGCCGTATTTGTGTTGTAGCCCGCCACGTTGAAACGCAATCCATGCCTGGTCCAGTCGGTCCCGTTCAGGCTGTAGTACTGGGTGACTATGTGGTTGTCGTTGACAATGCGCAAATGCATTGTCCGGGCCGCAGGCGCAGCTTCACGCCAGTACGGGATGGCCCTGCCGGCGCGGTAGCTGGTCATGCGGTCACCGTCGTGGCCCATGCCGCAGAACAAGCGGTCGCTGTAGTACAGCAGCAGCCCGCCTTGGGCACCGTCGCGGACCTCCATCTCCACGGTGATCTCATATCGCCGGTCGCCAACGATGCACGTCAACGGTGAGCTGTCCGACGGGCCCGATCCCCGGGCCTGCAGGACCAGCCCGGCGTCAAAGGACGCCCGAAGATACTCGTTTCGGGACGGGGCGTGGAACGACCATTGGGTTCCAAAGCGCTCAGTTGAAAAATTGTCTGACAACGGCAAGCCATGGACCTGATTGGCTGCCTGGGACGCAGCGGGCAGGGGTGCCGGCAGCGGCGCCGAAAGGTCCTGCCCGACTGCCCTTGGCCAGCCGTCCCCGTCCCATTCGATGGGTTCCAGGAGCGTTTGCCGGCCCAGCGTGGCGAACCCGTTTTCGTAGCCGTGATAGATGCTCCACCATTGGCCGTTGGGGCCCTCAAACAAGGTGGCATGGCCCTTGCTCCACCATGGTTCGTCCGCGTTCCATGTCCTGATGATGGGATTGCGGGGACAGTCCTCCCACGGTCCGTCAATGGAGCGGGACCGGGCGACAACGACCATGTGCCCGGTGGGCGGACCGGAGGTGCCGCCAACCGCCGTCGTGAGATAAAACCATTCGCCGCGGCGGGTGAGCTTGGGCCCTTCCAGTGCGTAGGCCTCAACCACCCAGTCATCGGGGTAGCGCCAGCCGTCGTAGACGTGCTCCACTGGTCCGTCCGTAGCCAGTCCGTCGTCGGTGAGCCGGACGCGGCTGACTCCGCTGAGGAACAGATAGCGGCTGCCGTCCTCTCCCACCGCGTGCCCTGGATCGATATGCCCTTCGATGCCCAGATTGATGGGCTCACTCCAAGGTCCCGCCATGTTCTCGGCATGGATGACATAGGTCAGCACAGGCGCAGTTGGGTCCGGTGAGATGGCGGTGGGGATGATCGGTATGTAAATATAGTACCGGCCGTCCACTTTGCACATGTCGACGGCAAACACGCAGCCGATGGGCGTGGAGAGGGCGGGCCCGAGCGGTTGCCAGTTCAAAAGATCCCGTGAGTGCCAGATGATGAGTCCGGGCGTGGACTCAAACGACGAGAAGGTCAAGTAGTAATCATCCCCGTCACGCAGGATGGCCGGGTCCGGGTGGTCCCCCGCAAACACCGGGTTCAGGTATGTTCCATCGCCGAGGTCGGACCGTCGCTGGCCCTCCTGGTTCACAGCGGCGGGCGTCAGTTGGGTATTCATACATCCAGTCCTTTCAATGGTGGAGTAGACGGGCGGCGGTGGTGGACCAGGCTCAGTGGCCCCAACAATCCTGCAGGCAGGATTTCGGCTGCGTCGGTGAAGACGCCCGTCATGGGTGGGTAGAGCGAGCCGGTGGTGCTGTGGGCTTCACCAATCAGCCGGTTGCGCCACGGATTGGTGACACTGACTTCGATCCGGTTCCGCCCTGGCCTCAATGCGCTGGTGGACACCCGGTAAGGCGCAGTCCAGAGGATTCCCGCCTCCACACCGTTGACGCTGATCCTTGCGACATCAGCAATATCGGCGAATTGTATTGCGTGAGGCAGCTCGGGGCCGTCGAGCTGGATCTCCGCCACGTAGGTCGCCGTTCCGGAGAAGTGCTCGGCCCCGATTTCCGGGTCGGTCCAATGGGTGGCGTGGGTTAGCTGTAGAGGATCGGCGCCCGGGATGGTGAGTTTCCATTCACCGGCAACTTCGGTTAACCACTCCTTGTCGGGAAGTCGATCCGCCTCGCCCCTGAGAATAAAGAGCGAACCGTAAGGGGGAAGTCGCACGTCCAAGCCGTCGCCACCCTCCGCGGGTACCAGGGCATGCCGTTGCAGTGTCACCGGGTCCCAGGCAACGAATCCGCCGTGCATGGTCGGCAGCGTCACGGTGGTGCGCAGCGTTTCGTTGACAGGGTTGGCGATAAAAAGCAGGGGCTGATCGCCGTCCACCCACCGGGCGATCCGCCGGACCCGTGAGTCCCCCACGATGATTCGTGGTGGGAAATGTTCCCGAAGCACGGCTGCCAGGTCGGAGGTGGCGAAAACGGTGCCCGTTGGTCGATTGCCCCAGATCAAGTCGCAGAGACGTTGATGTTGCTGGTTGTCGTCAGCCTGTGAACGCCGAGCCGTTGGACGTTTGCCGACGACGGTTGCGCCCTGCTCCACCAATCGCAGAATGGCTTCGAGGGCTGCCGTGCTCATCCTCTGGCTGGCACCGCCCAGATAGAGCAGCCTGTATCGGGATGTGCCGGCCTGCAGCTCGCCGGCCTGAACGTTCAAGACGGTACCAAGTGCATCCGGGCCGATGTAGTCGTAGTCGTAGTCAGCGGGAACGTCGTCGTTGCATGCGTTGCCGAAAAGCGCGGTGACCGGCGCTTCCTCGCCGATGAAGTAGGCGATATCCACTGCTGGACGGCCAAGGGAAAGAAGATGCGAGCACCGGGCCAGGTAGTCCACCCATGGCTTGGCAGTGGACGCCCAGGTCTCGTTGCGGCTGAAGGATTGGCCGAGCGAGGGTGCCAGGGCCATTCCGGGCAGCGGAACCTGCGTGGGTTGGTGCGGGGAAGTATGGATGCAGAAACGCGTCACACCGAGTGCCAGCTGGAGGTCCGCGACGTGCTTCAGGGACTTCGGCGAATCAGACCAAGGGTTGCGCCCCGAAGTAAAGGCTTCAGAGCCGGTGTGGCTGCGCCCGTAGGCATGTGCCACGGACGAGGCGCCTTTGAGGTCAGCGACGTATGTGGGTGCGGGCCCGGCCCCAGGGCTGAACGTCCACATGGCCCCCATGGGGACGTCTGCATGCGAGCGCATGGCCAGATCGTCGCCAAGCTGCGGCCTGCGGTCCTCCAAGGCCTCCGCGTAGTAAGTTGCGCCGCGCTTATGTGCTTCTTCGGACAAGGTGCCGTAGTAGGACTCTGCGAAGACTTCAGCGAGTGTGCGCCGGTAATCGGCGAGGAAAAGGTCGCTGGAGGAAGCGTCCTCCACCAGGAAACCGGCTGTGGTGAGCATCCACGGGATCATGTCGTAACCCCGAAGACGGCGGAAGGCGTCGCTGAGGCGATCTGTGATGTTCTGCAGTCCGGCCTCAATGCTGTCGCTGAGCAGGCCGTCGATCGGTGCGTCACCGAACTGGGCCAGGTGGGTTGCAATGTAGCGGCGGACTCTTTCGCTGTCGAGTTTGTCCACCTCGAGTCCTGTTGCTTCGGGGAGGGCCGGGCCGTTGGTCTGTCCGGTAAGTGAGGCCCCAAAGCGGACGACTCTCCATTTGCCGTCAGGAAGGGGACTGATCAGCCTTCCTTTCGACAGCTGACTGCTGATGTCAAGGATGCTGGTCAGCGGCACAGCCGCGAATGCTGCGTGCGGGTCTGTATCAAGCTGGTCGTAGTCGAGTGCGGTGGCGAAGCCGCTCTTGGCCTCCCTGTGCGCGGGCATGCCGGCTTCATAGAGGGCGAATCCACTGACGGCATATTCGCTGAGCGGCCGAAATACCGGCGGGGGAACCACCCCTTTCTCGAACGCCGCCAGGATGGAGGATATCCCGTCGGCCTCCAGCCGCAACCTGAAGTGCGTGCCGCTGACCGGGGCAAAAGACATGCTCCGCGAAGGGCATTGTGTCGCCGGCAGGGAGCAGACGGTGACGTAATCGCCGTCGTCGCCTTGGACCTGCAGCGTAGCCGCAGCTGGCGGCGCCGCGCCGAAACCACGCGGGCCGGGCAGCTCGATGACGCAGGAACGCACGGTCACAGGACTGGCAAAGGACTGTTCAATCCAGGCCACCGAGTGGTTGTCCGGGTCACGGGTCAACCGGAAGTGTTCGACGGCGGCCACACGGTTAACGGCCACCGCTTCAGTGGGCGAGTCGGAGGTGCGGACAAACGCCGGCTCCACAGCATCGTGGGTGTCGTGGAACGGGATGGCAAGGGCGAAGAGGTCTTTGGCATCACCTGAACCTTCACGCGTCCCGGCTCCCCACGTGGGGATGTCCTGATACGGTCCCGCCATGTCGGGAAGCTTGTCGAGTCTTGCCAGCACACCGCCTTCGACCACAGTCTGCGACCACACCAACTTGCGCATGGCATCAGCCTTTTGCACCCAAGGAGCTCCCGATGCGCTCCAACCCGCAGAAGTGGCAACAGTGAAGTCCAAGCCGAGGCCGTGGGCCGTCTCCACGGCAACGGCAATGGCTTCCCGCCACGGCTTGGTGCCGGGGATCACAGCCTCTTCCACAACAAGCGGATTACCCAGCGCACCGTCAAAGGCCTGGACGCCCCGGATGCCCACTGAATGGAGCCAGCGAAGGTCCGCGCGGATGCCTTCGAGGTCCACGTTTCCGTCCATCCAGTGCCACCAGGCACGTGGCCGCGCCGAATCCGGAGGATTTACGAACTCGTTCCAGAGAACTTCGCTCGACTCCTTCATTCCGGCTGCTTCATCCACTTCGGCGCCTGGGGTGTCCATGTGGCTACTCACGTCAGACTGAGCCCCGCACCATAGGGATAGAGAGGATCTTCAGTGTTGTTGGGTACGTCTGGATGGGAGGCTTCGACGGCGGACATGGAGCGAGGGAGCTCGATTGGCAGCCGGCCCCGCGGAGGGATGGCACCAGTCAACGCATCCAACAGGGCAGCGTCAGATGCACCGAAATTCGCGGTGATGGCCGCTGCGATGTCCTCGAACGGAGTAAGGATTGCGGCCCGCTCAAGATAGACGTCCAGGATCACGGGCAGTTCTGCAGCGATTGCCTGCACCCGCGCGATTTCCTCGTCCGGGAAGTCGAGGCTTCCCTGATGTGTCATGGCGTCAAGGAAATACTCGTTGCGCGGCTCGAAAGGCGCCGTGATGCGGATAAGAGCCACGTCGGCGTCCTTTTTGTCATCGACGATGACCACCCTGTCGCCGACGACCGTTGCGTTGACTCCTTCCACGTAGACGCGGGTATCCGCTCGCAGAGGCAGCACTCCGTGGTTCTTAAGGACCGTAACGGATTCCGCCTGGGCGCGGTGTCCAGCCGTCCGGAAGGGCTCAGAGCCCACAATGACCGCAACTTCGTTCTCGTCGACGTACGGATTATCGAACAGGCCAAGTTCGAATTTGACCTGCAACACTCTCAGGGCTGAGGCGTCCAGGCGCTCCTCGGATAGCCGTCCGCTGGTCAGCAGTTCGAGGACCAGGTCTGTACAGGACTCGCCACCAAGCTGATCTGAACCGGCATCAAAGAGCTTCTCCACGCGCTCGATACGACTGAGATGCTCAACACCCCAAGCTTTTGCAGGAAACGGCAAGCCAAAGGCTTCGAGGTCGGTGACTAGCTGCCAGTCCGTGAGTACCACACCATCGAAGCCAAGCTCTTCGCGGAGAAGTGTCGTGATCAGGTACTTGCTGTACGCGAAACCCACCTCGTCCACCGCGACGCCGTCGATGACAAGGTCTTTCGCGAGCGAGTAGTAGGGCATGATGGCGCTTGTGCCGGCGGCGATGGCCGCGCGGAACGGCGCGAGGTGTTCATGAAAATTCCCCCCCGGGTAAATCTGGGCTTTCCCTTGAGGGAAGTGAGGGTCTTCCCCGTTTTCCTGGGCGCCGCCTCCGGGGAAGTGTTTCGCCGTACAGGCGACGCTTGTCGATGACAGCGTCTCCCCCTGCAGCCCGGATATGAGAAGTGAACCGTACAGCGACGTCACGTCGGGGTCGGAGCTGAAGCTCTGAAGCTGACGGGCCCAGCGTGGATCCGAGGCCAGATCGATCTGCGGGTGGATAGCTGCGCGGAGCCCCACAGCGACGTACTCGCTACGGGCCGTCTCGGCGAAGTCACTGACCACGGAAGGATCACCGATAGCCGCAAGACCCAGCGGTTCGGGCCACTGTGAAAACGAACCCGTCGAGAACACCATGCCATCGTTCTGCGCGAAACCGTGCCGTGGATCGGTAGCGAAAGTGATCGGGATCCCGTGGGGAGCTTGCTCGGCCAGTTCCTGCATGGCGTTCTGCCACCGGGCCATGTGTTCCGCCGAAGGAAAGCGCCCGATGTTGAAGTGGTTGATGAATTGCCCAACCACGAAATCCCGGGGGGACTCCGGCCCAAACGGGCCGGCCGTATCGTGGTCACCGGGATCGCTTACATGCATCACAGTGTTGAAGAGCAGCCCGACCTTTTCCTCGATCGACAGGCGTCCGAGAAGGTCTTTAGCGCGCGTTTCAGCGTCTATACGCGGATCCTCATACGGATCGAGTACTCCGTTTCCGTTGAGATCGCGGTACTGCACGCCGTCTTCGGTCGTACTGATTGATCGTCGCATGACGCCTCCTTGTGTGATGAGTTTCATAGAGTTTATCCGATAATCGGTAAAAGTACCTAGACTTCGGTGTGTGAAGTCTTTTTTGACAGATGATGGTTTGTGAAGACCCACCATCCACTGAGGTGGATTCATGCAGATCGGCGTTGTGGCATGATCGCCGCAGAATGGCAGGGAGGAAATATCAATGGCCGCAGAGCGATACACGGGACTGGCATCGGTGCTGGAGACAATCCGCTGGCAGGATGGCATCACGCAGGCCGCCCTTACCGATCAGGTAGGACTGGGTCGAAGTGTCGTCGCGGAACGAGTAGCGGAACTCGAACAGATCGGGCTTGTCCACTCCCCAGGGCGCGCTCCCTCCACAGGGGGGCGGACGGCCCGGCTGCTTTCTCTCAATGCCGGGGCTGGCTTCGTTGTGGGCGTGGACATCGCCTCGAATGAACTGGTAGTTAGTGCTTCCGATCTCGCCGGCACCCTGCTCGGCACGAGGCACAGGGAGCTGTGTGACGTTGGCGAGGGGCCCGAGCGTGTACTCGCCCGCGCCAGCG
Organism: Pseudarthrobacter sp. MEB009; assembly: GCF_030208875.1. Lineage (NCBI taxonomy): Bacteria > Bacillati > Actinomycetota > Actinomycetes > Micrococcales > Micrococcaceae > Pseudarthrobacter > Pseudarthrobacter sp. MEB009. The sequence continues at coordinate 252,859 of NZ_JARVTC010000015.1, read as the reverse complement.
CGATCATCGCGGAAGTCACCAAGGAGCAAGGCAACAACGCCATGCTGGGTATAGGAGTGGGCCTGCCCGCCCCTGTAAATTTCGACACCGGCGTGCCCGTCGGAGTACCGGTCCTGCCCGGGTGGGGTGACTATCCAGTACGGGAAGAGTTCACTGCGCGCTGGCCGGTTCCGGCCTGGGTGGACAACCGTATTAACCTACTGGCGCTGGCTGAAATTGTAGGGAATCCGCGGGCTGCACAAGCGAAACATCTTCTGTACTTCGGCGCGGGAGCAGGAGTTGGAGCGGCGCTCATTGCCGACGGCAGGCTCTACCGTGGCTCCCATGGCCTGGCCGGCTCAATCGGCCATGTAGCTGTACCCGAGGCCGGAGTGGTTGCCTGCAGGTGCGGGCGCACAGGCTGCCTTGAGGCAGTCACCAGCGGTTGGGCGATTGAGCGGGACGGCTTGATGCTGGCCGAAACGGGACGCAGCCCCTACCTCGCGCAAGTCCTCAAGGAGACCGGACGTGTTCGCGCCTATGACGTGACGCTGGCCGCTGAGCACGAAGATGCGGCCGCGAAGGAGCTACTCAGCCGAACAGCGGCACTCCTCGGAAGCAGCCTCGCAACACTGGTGAGTTTCTTCGCCCCTCACATGCTGGTTGTTGGCGGTGGCATTGCCCGGGCAAAAGACATCGTCCTGAAGCCCATCCAGCAGGCCGTCCTGGACCGGCTGCCATCCGCGGCCGCCCCTGACCTGATCGTCGAACTGTCGGCAATCGATGAGCAAGTGGGCGGAGTCGTTGGTGCCGCCCAGCTGGCGATAGGGGAGCTGCTTTCCAAACAGCATCTTTCTGTCCTCCTTTCGCGCCTCAACTCGCCTCGGATAGCGGCACAGGAAGTTAGGCCCGAATAAACCGGAAACCGGATTAAGTCTTGACTTCGTCCGGTGCCCGGATTATCGTTTTCCCAAGGGGTGTCGGCGCTCACACGCGGACACAGCCTCAACGACGAGGGGAGCACCAGATGAAAACACCCACAGCAGCGGTTATCCCCGTCCTTCTTCCGGGGCCGGTTACACTGCCGGCCCTGAAGCGAGGCGTACCCCGCACCCCGTCCGGCGTTCACCCCGCCACAACGCACCACTGATCCACCTCCGTTGCGTCGTCGCGCGGAGAATCATTCGAACGACTCAAAGCTGAGCGTTCGCCGCCATGTCTAGGAGAAACATGCGCAAAATAATCGGCACCGCCGCCGTTACGGCCGTATTGGCGCTCACCGCCTGTACCGGCGCTTCCCAAAATGATCCTGCCGCTACCGCCGAGCTGGACATCGCAGCCATCGGAACCCCCGAATCTTTTTCACCGGGAAACTTTGGTACCGGGCCAACGACAATGTTCCTCCAGCCGGTGTATGACACTTTGTTCCGCAACGACAATGAGGGCGAGCCCACCGAGAATATCGTGACGAAGTGGAGCTATGACGAAGCCCGGACGGCCTTGTCCCTGACCATTCGGGAGGGGGTCAAATTCACCGACGGCGCTTCCCTGGATGCAGAGGCTGTGAAGGCGAATCTGGACTCCGCTCGCAAGGGAACAGGCGAAGCTGGCGGGCAACTCCGCTTTATTCAAGATGTCGTGGTGAAGGACGCCACTAACCTCGTAGTTACCCTCTCAGCCCCGGATCCCTCGCTCGTACCCAATTTGGGCGGCACCGCAGGTGTACTTGCGAGCCCCAAGGCGCTGGGAACACCCGCGCTGGACAACACCCCTGTCGGTTCTGGTCCGTACGTCCTTGATGCCGCTAAGTCCCAGGCCGGCATCAAATACGCCTACACAAGAAACGCTGACTACTGGAACGCCGGAGATTTCCCCTTCGACACCATCGAAGTCACGGTCTTCAACGACAACAATGCAATCCTTAATGCGCTGCGTGCGGGCGAAACGGACTTCGCTGTGGTCACCGATAAAGACTCGGCCAGCCTCGAGTCTGCAGGCCTGAAGATCCAGTCAAACCCTGCCTACACCACCAGCGGACTTTACTTGTTTGACCGCGACGGAACGCTCGTCCCGGCGCTCAAAGAACCCAAGGTACGCCAGGCCATCAACATGGCACTGGATCGCGAGGCAATTTTTACCCAAGTTTTTGGGGGCAAGGGAAAAGCGACCAGCCAGGTATTCAGCGGTTCCAGCGACGCGTATGTACCTGACCTGGACAAGAAGTACCCCTTCGATGTCGCCGCCGCCAAGCGACTCCTCGCAGAGGCCGGCTACCCCAACGGGTTCGACCTCCCCATGCCTGATGTATCACCTGTCTACCCCGACCAGCAGGCGGCGGTGACCGAGGCATTGACAGCTATCGGAGTTAAGCCCCAGTATCAGCCTGTCAACGGCCAGTCGTTTATCTCGGACCTGCTGGCTGGCAAATACCCTGCAGCGATCTTCGGGCTCAACAGTCCCCGACCGTGGGACTTCGCCCAGCTCGCACTCACGCCCCAGTCACTGTGGAACCCGTTCCACGTTGCTGACCAGACCATTGTTGATCTTGTCAACAAGGCACAGGGCGAAACCGGCGAGGCGCAGGCAGCAACGTTCAAGGAACTCAATACCTACCTCGTCGACCAGGCATGGTTTGCGCCGTATATCCAGGCGGACAACGTCTTTGCAGGCAACGCCGATATCACTGTCACACCGCAGCGCTATGCGACGGTCCCCCCGATCTGGGGCTTCACACCGTCCAAGTGACCTGGTTGGGCTGGCCCATTTGCGGCCAGCCCAACTAGTCCTCGTTCCTTCATCACCGAAGCCAAAGGAGCTGCCGTGTTGATGTTTATCCTTCGCCGCCTGGCCGCAGGACTGGTGCTCATGTTTGTCATCTCGACAGCTACTTTCTTTCTCCTGAACCTCACCGGTCAGGATCCTGTTCGCCAGGTCCTTGGTCCGGTGGCTTCAGCCGAGCAGGTTGAGGCAAAGCGTCAGCAGCTCGGGCTGGATCAGCCGCTTTTCGCCCAGTACTTTGAGTGGCTTGGGTCTGCAGTCCAAGGAGACCTTGGCCGGTCCTGGTTCACTAACCAGCCAGTCGGAGAACTACTCGGCGCGGCGCTCCCCCCGACTCTCTCAATGGTGGTCGGTTCGCTGCTCCTGGCTTGTTTCTTTGGGACTGTCATCGGAATCATTGCGGCTGTGCGACGCGGCGCTCTTGACCGTGGCCTTCAAGCAATCTCGACCTTTGTCCAGGCTGTACCCGGGTTCCTGGTTGCACTCGTTCTGGCACTGGTCTTCGCAGTGCAGCTCCGCATGTTGCCCGCCACGGGGTTCACGTCGTTCAACGACTCCCCTGTCCGCTGGCTCGCCTCCATCACCCTCCCGGTTATCGCTCTGGCGGTAGGATCACTTGCCTCAATTGCGTTGCAGGTGCGCGGTTCGGTGATCGACGTGCTTCAGCAGGATTTTGTCCGCACACTCCGCAGTCGTGGTCTTCCTGACCAGAGCATCGTGGTCAAGCATGTTTTGCGGAACGCAGCGGGACCGACGCTGACAACCGTATCGCTGATGTTCATTGTGGCCATCTCAAGTTCAGTGATCGTTGAGAAAGTTTTTAATATCCCAGGGATCGGGACACAGGCAAACAACGCCGCCAGCCGAGGTGACCTGCCCGTTGTGCTCGGAATCGTCCTGGTCACCGTGGTGCTCGTCGTCGTCGTCAATCTTCTCGTCGATCTGGCACAAGGCTGGATCAATCCGAAAGTTCGTGTCTCATGACCGATAACCTTGTCACCGGTACCCGCAAGTCACTGGAGGTGGTCAGCTCCGCACCCCAGGGCGACAGGCTGATCAAGAAGTTCCTTCGTGAACCGGCCGCAGTGATGTCGCTCGTGTTCCTTGGCTTGCTCGTTGTGGTGGCGGTCCTCGCGCCCTTCATCTCCTCCTACGACCCCACTGCCACCCGCCTCGCTGATGTCCTGGCACCCCCCTTCACAGCTGAGCATCCGCTGGGCGCAGACGGAGTGGGCCGCGACGTGCTGGCAAACCTCGTATACGGCGCCCAAACCAGCCTTTCCAGCGCCGCGATCGTCATCGCAGTGAGCCTGCTTATTGGTGTTCCTACCGGGCTCCTGGCAGGTTACCGCCAGGGCTGGATCGACGGCGTCAGCATGTGGATCAGTGGCGCCCTGCTGTCGCTGCCGGCAATAGTTGTGCTCCTTGTAGTGCTGGCCCGGGTAGGACGCAGTACCTCCCTTGCGCTGGTGGTGTTCGGCATCCTGATCGCCCCGTCGGTTTTTCTTCTCATCCGCGGCTCGGTCCGGGCAGTGCGGGAGGAGCTGTACGTGGACGCAGCCCGGGTCTCCGGCTTGAACGATATCCGCATCATGGCTCGCCATATCCTTCCGGTGGTCATCACCCCCACCATCATCCAGGCGGCACTGCTGGCAGGTGCCGGCATCGGAATCGAAGCAGGCATCGCCTTCCTTGGTCTTGGCTCGTCCGACAAAGCCAGCTGGGGCCTGATGCTCAACGACGCATCGCAAAACATCTTCAACGCACCCGGGCTGCTCATCTGGCCAAGCGCTGCACTGGTCTTGACGGTCATGGCCTGCACCTTGGTTGGTAACGGCGTCCGGGACGCGCTGGCGAACTACGGATCCTCTGCCGGCCCCGCCCGGAAAGTAAAAGCTGCAAAGCACGCCAGTACAACTCCTGAACCTGCACGGCCAATGCAGAAAGTGCTTGTGGATCCCAGCGACGCACTCCTGGTCATCGACGACCTCAGGGTTTCCTACCCCCGCCCCAACGGTGAGAAGTCCGACGTCGTCAAAGGCATTTCCCTGAAAGTGGAACGGGGCCAGATCCTTGGCCTGGTAGGGGAATCCGGTTCGGGAAAATCGCAAACCGCGTTCTCGGTGCTGGGCCTCCTGCCGGGGCAAGCCGAAATGACTGCCGGCACCCTCAGTTTCGCGGGCGTGGATCTGCTCGGCATGAGTCCAAAGGAGCGCAATCGACTGCGTGGCGCCCGGATCGGCTACATCCCCCAGGAGCCCATGAGCAACCTCGATCCCGCGTTCCGCATCGGGTCCCAGCTCACCGAACCCATGCGGCACCATCTGGGAATCCCGGCGAAGGCTGCAAAGGATGAAGCCCTCAAGCTCCTCGCCCGTGTGGGCATCCCTGATCCTGAGAGGGTGTTCAATTCCTACCCGCACCAGGTCTCAGGCGGCATGGCGCAGCGCGTGCTGATTGCCGGGGCAGTCTCCTGCAACCCGGAACTTCTTATCGCCGACGAACCCACCACCGCCCTGGACGTCACCGTTCAGGCCGACGTGCTGGACCTCATCCGCAGCCTCCAGGCCGAACGCGGCATGGGTGTCGTCCTGGTGACCCACAACTTCGGCGTCGTTGCGGATCTTTGCGACCAAGTGGCCGTGATGCGCGACGGAGAAATTGTGGAGGTAGCTGCCGTGAATGACCTGTTCACGAACCCCCGGGACGAATACACACGGCTCCTCCTGGACTCTGCGCTGGATTCAACCGCGAAAACACCGGCCAACCGCGTCGGCTCTGACATGGACACTGAGACAGAAGGTGCACAATGACTTCCGTCAACCAGACCCCCTCGCCCGAATCAGAGCCCCTCCTGCGGATCTCTGACCTGACGGTCGACTACAGGATTGGCGGCGGCTTGGGCCGAAAACGGTCGTTTCGGGCCTTGCAGGGTGTCAGCCTTGAGATCAAGGCTGGCGAAACCCTGGGACTCGTGGGCGAGTCCGGTTCTGGAAAATCAACCATCGGCCGTGCCGTGCTTGGTCTCGCCCCGGTGACCGGCGGCGATATCCGGTTCGATGGCAGGTCAATCACCAAGCTCAGCAAGAAGGAGCGAAGGGCGCTGAGCAGCGACCTTCAGGTGGTTTTTCAGGACCCTTACACCTCCCTGAATCCGTCCATGACCATCAGCGACATTCTGTCTGAGCCGATGCAGGTATCGGGCACATCCCGGTCTGATGCCCAACGCCGGGTCCGGGAGCTCCTCGATGTAGTCAACCTGCCCGCCAACGCCAGCACCCGCTACCCTCGCGAGTTCTCCGGAGGCCAGCGGCAACGCATCGCCATTGCCCGTTCCCTCTGCAGGAATCCCAAGCTCATTGTGTGTGACGAGCCGGTCAGTGCCTTGGACTTGTCCACCCAGGCGCGGGTCCTCCAACTGTTCTCCGACATACAGGAGCAAACCGGCGTTTCGCTCCTGTTCGTCACCCACGATCTGGATGTGGTGCGGCACATCAGCCAGCGCGTGGCAGTCATGCGACGCGGAGAAATCGTGGAAACAGGCATCACGGAACAGGTTATTGCCAAGCCGCACCATGCCTACACCAAGGCGCTTCTCCTGGCCTCCCCTATCGCCAACCCGGCGCTGCAGGCCGAACGGCGCCGAGAACGACGACTTTTTCTTGACGCTCAACCCGCACTGTCCACAGCCGCCAGCTGAGCAAACCACCAGGGCATTCGGCCCTCCCTTCCACAGACTCCCGGAGACCAGCATGACCACCACAGCAGTACCTTCAGCGCGCCCTTATCCGGCCGCCGTTGACGTCGCCATCATCGGCAGCGGCCCCGCCGGCGCCACATATGCACGGATACTTTCCGAACTCAGCCCCCAGGCAAACATTGCCATTTTCGAGGCCGGACCGACCATCAGTGATCCGCCCGGATCCCACGTGAAAAACATCGCTGGTGTGCAGGACCGCGAAGTTGCCCAGCGCCGCTCAGAGGGAAAAGTGAGCGCCCTGCCAACCGGCGGGAACCTCGCAGCGTACGCACGCGACGTCGCCCGCCCGGTCCGGCCCGGCACCTTCCTGCTCGATGACGGTTGGCAGCAGCCCGGCGAGGCTGGACTGCCAGGTCTTGCCTTCTCCAGCAATGTTGGCGGGATGGCGGCCCACTGGACCGGAGCCTGCCCGCGCCCAGGTGGCAGCGAGCGCATCGCGTTCCTTCCGGACATGGATGAGCTTCTGAGCGAGGCCGAACGCCTACTCTCCGTCAGCGCGGAGGCCCTGGCTGACGCTCCCCTGGCCGACCTGGTCCGCTCACGCCTGGCGACGGCGCTCGACGGCGGCCGGGCACCTGACCGCCGTGTCCAGCCCATGCCGCTGGCGGTCCGCCGCACTGGCGACGGCCGCTTCATTTGGTCCGGAGCTGACGTGGTGTTCGGTGACGAGACGCGGAACAACCCCCGGGCCCGCCTGTTCGACGAAAGCGTGGTGGTTCGGGTGCTGACCGACGGAGATCGGGTCAGCGGTGTGCGGGTGCGGGACGACAGGACGGGTGACGAGCACAAAATTGCGGCCCGGTACGTCGTCGTTGCCGCCGACGCCCTCCGCGGTCCGCAGCTGCTCTTCGCGTCCGGTATCCGCCCCGAAGCACTCGGCCGGTACCTGAACGACCAGCCTCAGATCGTCCACGCCGTCCGGTTGACCGGCGTCGCGGATGATGTTCCCGCTGCCTCGTCACACGACACCACCATCACCGCCCAAAGCGGTGTGAGCTGGGTGCCCTTCACCGACGAGCAGCCCTTTCATGGACAGGTCATGCAACTCGATGCGTCGCCGGTACCCATTTCAGGGGACGTCATCCCTGGTTCGATCGTGGGGCTGGGGTGGTTCTGCGCCAAGGACCTCCAAGCGTCGGACCGCGTTGTCTTCTCCGAAGACACCACGGATGCCTATGGGCTGCCGGCAATGAACATCCACTACACCTTCACCGAACGTGACGAGCAGACACTGTCCGCAGCGCGCCAATCAGTGGTTGCCGCTGCCCGGTCCTTGGGCGAGCCACTGGGCGATGAACCGCTCACCTTCCCTGCTGGCGCCTCACTGCACTACCAAGGCACCCTGCGGATGGGGACATCCAACGACGGCACCGCTGTGTGCGATCCCACCGGACAGGTGTGGGACGTCAGCGGGTTGTTCGTTGCCGGAAACGGTGTTATTCCCACCCCTACAGCCTGCAACCCCACGTTGACCGGGGTGGCCCTGGCCGTCGCCGGTGCACGCCACATCGCAGAATCAATCAACTCCACGTCCACAGAGAAGTGAGGAAAAAATGGTCCTCGAACGAGAACTGATCCAAAGCCGGGGCTTTCGCAACGTCCAGGAAGGAGCCGACACTGTCGGTTTCGAGATAGCCCTGCGCATGCCCAACTACCGGGGCGTCTGGGGAAGCCTCATCGATGGGGTGGCTGTCACCGTGGACGGTCAGGAATGGACCCGGGAAGTACCCCGCTGGACACTCCAGGGACGCACTTTCAGCATCCAGGAACTGCGCCAATCCACCAATGTCCGCTGGCAGCTCGATGAAGTGGCCACCGTCATGGTGCCGCTTGCAGGTGGCCTGGCCGTAGGTGTCCATGATGTCCGCGTTGATATTGCGCTGCACGCACCCTACATTCCGGCTGAATTCCAACCGTCCATTTTCACGTCCCAGCGAAAGGTCACGGTCCTCGCATGAGCAACCTCAAGTACGGCGTCTCCCTCTACAGCTACACCGGTGATATCAACACCGTCCTCACCCTCGAAGACGCCATGGCACAAATAGCTGACATCGGCGCCACCGGGATTGAGATCCTGGGTGAAGGTCATGTGCCCAACTATCCGGAACCGTCCACGGCATGGATCGACCAATGGTACGGGCTGCTCGAAAAATACCAGCTGGAGCCCACCAACTACGGGTCGTGGATCGACTCGAGCATGTGGCGTGACCGCGACCTCACCGCCGATGAGGGCACCGGGATGCTGGCCCGTGACCTTCGCCTGGCCCATCGCCTTGGATTCACCTCAATCCGCCCCAAGATCGGTGTGGTGTCCATGGACCTGCGCCCCCACCCGATCTGGGAGGAAGTGATCGAGCGCAACCTCGATCTCGCAGCCGAGCTGGATCTCATCATTTGCCCGGAAATCCATGCGCCCACTCCCATCAAGCACCCGGTGGTGGACGAGTACATCGCTTTCATCGAGCGAACCGGATCAAAGAACTTCCGCCTGCTCATCGACACCGGTATCTTCCAGAGGGCAATCACCACCGCCAAGCACGACGGCCTCAGCGAAGAAGCCCAGGAAGAAGGCTGGCGTAAACCCCTCGCCGTTCCCATGTCGGACCTGGTGGATGTCCTCCCCTACGTGTCCTTCATTCAGGCCAAGTTCTTCGACATCGACGATGACCTTGTTGACGGCCAGATACCCTGGCGCGAGATCCTTCAAACCCTGAAGAAGAACGAATGGTCGGGTTACCTTTCCAGCGAATACGAGGGCGATCGACTGCCTTACCGATCCATCGAACAGGTGCGCCGGCAGCATGCTCTCCTGCATCGCCTGGAGGCCGAGATCGCCGGGACGCTGTGACCCAAGCCCTCCACAGCGGAACGGTCCCGGTTTCTCCCGCCCGCCTCCGGCTCCTCATGGCAGCACTCCTGGCGGTCTCGTTCCTTGGCGCCCTCGACCACACCATCGTTTCGACATCACTGGCAACTGTCGCCGGCGAACTGGGAGCCCTCCAGCACATGAGCTGGGTGGTGGTGGGTTACACACTCGCCAGTACCGTCCTGCTCCCGGTCCTTGGAGGGCTGGGCGATCGGGTCGGTCCGCGGATGGTCTTTCTTATTGCGCTCGTCGGATTTGTTGCAGCCTCGTTCGGGTGTGGCCTCGCGCAGGACATGACCCAGCTCGTTGGTGCGCGGGTCGTCCAAGGGATGAGCGCGGCGGGTCTTCAGCTGATGTCGCAGACGATCGTTGCCGAGGTCACCACGCCGCGGCAGCGTCCGCAGTACCTGTCACTCATCGGGGCCGCCTTTCCGGTCGCGATTCTGATCGGGCCGCTCCTGGGGGGCCTGATCACAGACCACTGGGGGTGGCCCTGGGTCTTTTGGATCAACGTCCCGGTGGGGCTGGCCGCGCTTCTCCTGGCGGTCGTCGCCGTTCCGCACATCGAACCAGCGGGCCGAAAACGTTTCGACGTCGTTGGAGCACTGCTGCTCACCGCTGTCCTTGTGGCGGTGGTGCTGGCAGTTGCGTGGTTCAGTTCAGCAAGCTCAACAGCGTGGATCGCCGTTGGGGCCGGCGCAGCGGCGCTGGGCGGACTTGTCGCCGTCGAGCGGGGGCAACAGAACCCCATCATCCCGGTTCAGCTGTTCCGCAACCGGACCTTCAGTGCAGGCGTGGGACTTTCAGCAGTCATGGGTGCAGGGCTCATCTCAGCTACGGCGTACCTGCCAACGTATTTCCAAATGGCATTTGGCGTCAGTGCCACCATCTCAGGACTGGTACCCATCGCAACCGTGCTGGGAATGTTGGTGGGCAACCTCGTGACGGGCTGGCTCGCTTCGCGGACAGGCCGCTACCGTGTGTTTCCGATCGTCGGCACGGTGATAGGAGCACTCGGGCTCGGAGCCATGTCTTTGCTCCCGGAGGGTGTGCCGCTGTGGCTCCCGGCGCTGATCATGGCGGTCGTCGGCCTCGGCACGGGAGCGTTCATGAGCCTCGCCATTGCCATCGTGCAAAGCGCTGCACCCCGCAGTGAACTCGGCACCGCCACCGCAACCGCCGGGCTGAGCGGCCAGGTCGGATCCACCATCGGCTCAGCAGTAGTGGGCGGCGTGGTGGGGTTCGGCGTCGCGTCCCTGTTGCCAGCCGGACTCGATTCCCGCACCCTCACACCTGCTGTGGTCCACGCCGCCGGCCCGGCCTTGCAGGCAGAAATCGCCGCGATCTACCACAACGTGTTTTCCCCCGTTTTCCTGGCACTGGCCGGGGTCTACCTTCTGGGATTCATTGCGGCGTTAATGCTGCCCGACGGACGCCTTTCGGATGAAGCCAGCGCCCCCGCAGAGGACACTGCCGATCCCGATACCCAGGCCAACCCTGCCAATCTTGTACTGCAAGCAGAGGATTAATTATGCCCAACGAAATTACCGCCGATTTCCTCCCAGCGTTCCTTCCACCGGAGGCACTGGTGGACCCGCCGCGCAACGCGGTCGCCCACAGAGGGCTGATCTATGCCTCAATCGACGGCTACCGGGCCCTGGAACTCGACCTCTACGTGCCAGCGGACGCCTCCGCCCCTGCGCCGCTGGTCGTCTGGATCCACGGCGGCGCATGGATTTTCGGTGCGCGGAGCCAACCCCCCGGCGACTGGGACCCCAACCTCGTCTTCCAATCGGCAATCGACGCTGGCATGGCCGTAGCAACCATCGACTACCGGCATTCGCGCGAAGCGCCCTTCCCAGCGCAACTGCACGACTCGAAAGCCGCCGTCCGCTACCTGCGGACGTTCGCACCCCAACTCGGCATCGATCCCGACCGCATCGCGGTCTGGGGCGAATCGGCCGGCGGGCACCTCGCGGCGCTCGTGGCCCTCGTCAACGACCCTGAACTTGAGGGGAATGTCGGAGCCACCGATGTGCCGAGCCATGTCAGCGCCGCTGTGTGCTTCTATCCCATAACGGATGCTGTCGCGATGCCGTCGTTCTCTGAGTCCCTGGCCGAAGGTGTCCGGCTTCCATCACCGATCGAAATGATTCTCGAAGGATCACCCTGGCCGTATGAGGAAGGGCTCCGGCAGATGTCCCCGGTGTCCTACGTCCGTTTCGACGCACCACCGATGCTCCTCATCCACGGGGAGGCGGACCGGCTGGTACCAGTCAGCCAAAGTCAGCAGCTGGCTCGGGCCCTCGAACAAGTGAACGCAGACGTACACCTGATTACTGTTCCTGGACTTCACCATGTCTTCTACGCGGGCGATCCTGAAGTCCACGTTGGCACGGCAATCGAGTTCCTGGCCCGGATACTCAAGGCGCCGTCTCCGGCTTTGGGGACGAAGTGACTGCACCAGCCGTCAGGTGGGGGCTTGCAGGCACGGGAACAATTGCCAGGGAATTCGTACGGGCAATAGGTGAAGTACCCGGTGCCTCGATCGCCGCTGCCGCGTCCCGTACCGTCGCAGCCTCGGGCAAGTTCTGTTCCGACTTCGACATACCCAAACAACTCCTGTCGTTCCAGGACCTTGCCAGTGACGACGGGATAGACGCCGTCTACCTTTCCACGCCGGCAGGACTGCATCACGAGCACGCAAAGCTCTTCCTGGAGGCGGGCAAACACGTCCTGGTCGAAAAACCCTTTACTTCCAACCATGCCGAGGCCCTCGACCTGGCTCGAACCGCCCAAAGCAGGGGCGCGGTCCTGATGGAGGCCATGTGGTCCAGGTTCCTTCCCGCCTACGTTGAGCTGAAGCGTCTGGTGGATGACGGTGCCATCGGCGAGGTGCGGAAAGTCGAAGCGTCCTTCGGTTTCCCGATACCGGAGTCGGGTCCGGGCGCACGGCCAGCACTCTATGACCCCGCGCTGGGCGGAGGAAGCGTCCTGGAGCTCGGCGTGTATCCCGTTCAGCTCTCGCACTGGCTCCTCGGCAGCGAGCCAACCGTCGCCGCGTTCGGCAGCATCAGTTCCAGCGGTGTGGACCTGGACACAACGGCACTCCTGCTTTTCGGTGACGGGGGCACCGGAACCATGAGCTCCTCCATACGAACAGTTCTGCCCAACGACGCACGGATACTGGGAACGGAAGGCTACATCCAGTTGCCGGCCCCGCACCATTGTCCAAACGGGCTGGCCGTTTCACGCTACAACCCGTCGGGGCCCGGAACGGTGGAGCCCCACATCATCCGGGCGCCCATAATCGGCGGCGGGCTCAAATACGAAATTCTCGAGTTTCACCGCCTTATTGAAACCGGCAGGTTGCAGAGCTCCGTGATGCCACTGAGCGACACCCTCGCCATCATGCGAACGCTTGACCTGATACGAGGCGAAGTCCGCGTCAACCAGGCCCGGACAGCAACCCTGGAAGGAACACTCAGTTGAAACCACTGTCAACTCCGGAGCAGATCCTGGCAGCCATGACCTATGCAGAGAAGCTGGCTCAGCTCCAGATCGTCTGGCGGCCGGACTCCACCGAAGCGGGCGCCCTTGCCCGTAACGGTGCCGGTGCCCTTTTCTGGCCTGCAACGGCGAAGGCCACCAATGCACTTCAGCGGACCGCAGTTGAGGAAAGCCCACACGGCATCCCCCTCCTGATCGGCCTCGACGTAGTCCACGGCCAATTCACCATCTTCCCCACTCCCCTGGCACAAGCCGCCAGCTTCGACACGGAGGTGGCGGCGGCCGATGCCCGCCTCTCAGCCAGGGAAGCCCGGTCCACCGGAGTCAACTGGACCTTCTCGCCCATGATCGATGTGTCCCGGGACCCGCGCTGGGGACGCGTGGTGGAAGGGTTCGGTGAGGACCCATACCTCAACGCCGTCTTCGGGGAGGCCAAGATCCGCGGCTACCAAGGCGATGACCTCTCCTCGCGCACGTCTATCGCCGCCTGCGCCAAGCACTTTGTTGGTTACAGTGCCGCTGAGGGAGGCCGCGATTACAACAGCACAGACATTTCCATCCAACGGCTTCGCAACATCTACCTGGAGCCCTTCAAGGTGGCGGTCACAGCAGGGGTCGCCAGCGTGATGGCAAGCTTCAACGCAGTCTCCGGCGTACCCATGCACGCCAACCGGGAGATGCTCACCGATGTCCTCAAGAATGAGTGGGGACATAACGGCATCGTCGTCGCAGATGCCGGTGGTGTGGGAGAACTTGTGGAGCATGGCGTCGCCGCCAGCGCGTCCGACGCCGGGCGGTTGGCTCTGTCAGCAGGGCTCGACGTCGAAATGGGCGGCTCTTTGCTCAGCGGAAATGAACCCATCATCCGTGAGGGCGTGCTGGACCCTGCACGCCTGGACGACGCCGTACTTCGTGTGCTCCGTCTTAAGCAGGCACTGGGCCTGTTCGAAAACCCTTATGTGGACGAGTCGGCAGCCGCTACCGGCCCTGATGAAGCCTCGCTGTCAGCGGCAAGGGCCACTGCCGCACGCTGCGCTGTCCTGCTGAAGAACGACGCAGCCGTCCTGCCGCTGAAGCCACGGGGACAACGCGTTCTGGTGGTGGGTCCCTATGCTGAAAGCAAGGACCACCTCGGCGCCTGGGTACAGTATTTCGCCTCGCCCACCACCACCTCAATTGTCGAATCCCTCACCGCGGCCCTGCCTGGCTCTGTGGTGACGGCACTTCCCGGCGCCACCTTTTTTGACTCCGATCCTGGCCTCCAGGCTGAAGCCGCTGCCGCCGCGGCGGAAGCGGATCTTGTGATTGTGGCCGTAGGGGAACCCAGTACCCTCTCCGGGGAGGCAAGCTCACGAAGTTCATTGAACCTCCCCGGAGACCAGGAAGAACTGATCAGGGCCATTGCTGGTTCGGGCACCCCTTTTGCCGTAGTGCTCATGACAGGCCGGCCGCTGGTGGTCAGCGAATGGATTGATCAGTGTCCTGCCCTCCTGGTGGCATGGCACCTGGGCACTGAGGCGGGAAAAGCGATCTCTGACGTCCTCACCGGCACTGTCAACCCCGGCGGCAAGCTGCCCATGTCCTTTCCGCGTTCGGTGGGTCAGGTACCCATCTACTACAACCACGAGTCAACCGGGAGGCCCGCCCGCACAGGAGGATCCCTTTCCCACCAGCGGCCGGACGTTGGACTGACCGGCCCCAACAACACCGATGATTACTTCAAGTCGAAGTATCTGGACTTGGAGCTGGGGCCGCAGTTCGGTTTCGGATACGGGCTCAGCTACACCTCGTTTGAGCTGTCATCATCGCCGGACCAGGCACTGTCGGTCGCCTTGGAGGGGCTCAGAGCTGGAACAAGGCTTTCTTTCACCACGATCGTTCGCAACACCGGAACGAGGGACGGGGATGAAGTTGTCCAGTTGTATGTCTCCGACCTTCTGGCAAGTGTGACCCGGCCTGTCAGGCAGTTGCGGGGCTTCCACCGCGTGTTCGTGCCGGCTGGCGAAGAGCGGCGGGTAACACTGACCGTCGGCTTCGATGACCTGGGATTCTGGACCAACGATGCCGAGGCCGGTTACATCGTGGAGCCAGGCGAATTCCGGATCCGGGTCGGCGACGGTCTGTCCTTCCAGGAATTCAGGCTGACGGTCACTCCACCTTCCTCCTAAGACACCGAAACCACGCCCAACAAGCAATGAGGACCATGACCATGCCCCACCAGAACTTCCCGCGGCTCGAGCGGACAGGCAACCACACCCGGCTCATCGTTGAAGACAGGCCATTCCTCTGCGTTGGAGGCGAGCTGCACAATTCGAGTGCTTCGAACCGGAATTACATGTCGCCCATCTGGGACAAGCTGGTAAAGGCGGGGATCAATACTGTGATCGCTCCTGTGTCATGGGAACAAGTGGAACCGGTCGAGGGGCACCTCGACTTTTCGATCGTGGACGGATTGTTGGAAGACGCCCGGTCCGCGGGAGTCCGCCTGGTGATGATCTGGTTTGGCGCATTCAAGAACGCTTCCTCCACCTATGCCCCCAGCTGGGTCCGCGCCGATCGCCAACGGTTTCCACGCGCGGACAGGGGCACCAAACCTCTGAAGACCCCCTTCTCCTATCCCGGATCCATGCCGCGGCCAAGCCTGTCCGTCTTCTCGGACAATCTTTTCGAAGCGGACCGGACTGCCTACGCTGCCTTGTTGAAGCACGTCGCCCTGATCGATCCGGACCATACCGTCATCATGATCCAGGTAGAGAATGAAGTGGGACTGCTGGGCGCAGGAAGGGACCACAGCGCAGTGGCGGAAGCCACCTGGAATGCACCCCTCCCACAGGAGTTGATTACTGCGGTTTCCGAGGACCCGGATTCCTTCGCCCGCGGGTTTGTGCAGGCTCTCGGCACGAATCCGGACCGCACCATGAGCTGGGGGGACCACTTCGGCGATGACAACCCCCTTGCTGAGGAAACTTTTATGGCGTGGGGGTTCGCATCCTTTGTGGGCGGTTTGGCGGCTGCGGGAAAAGAGGTACTGCCGCTCCCCGCTTACGCCAACGCCTGGATCGGGCCACAACGTGGGCAGGAACTCGCCGGCCAATACCCAAGTGGCGGGCCGACGGCCGGCATGCTCCCGGTATGGAGGACCGCGGCGCCGGCCATCGACTTCCTGGCGCCGGATATCTATGTTCCCAACACGGCAGAAGTCATGCGCCAGTACGCCTCGGATTCGAACCCCTTGTTCATACCTGAAGCGCGTTTCCGCGCCGGGGATGCGTTTTTGGCAATTGGCGGCTTTGGAGGTTTCGGCTACAGCGTCTTCGGGGTGGAGGAGGGCAGGGAAGGCAACCAATTCAGCACAGTGTGCAACATCATTACCTGCCTTACTCCCGAGATAGTGGACGCGCAGCGAGACGGTCGGATTTTTGGGTTCGCCCTTGAACAGGACGAGGAATCCTTCAGCAACGGCCTGGTGGGTACGACAATTACTGTTCGGAATTCCAGGAAGCTCCTCGAGGGTATGCTCCTGGACGCAGGCGTGCGGGTTCCGCCGGCCCCGGAACTCGCGGAAGAAACGGTTGCCGCCACCCACGGCCCTACACCAGGAGACGTCCGTCCTTTCGGGATGGTGCTGGCGATCAACCCCGCGGAGTTCATCGTTGTGGGCCAGGGGGCGCAAGTGGACTTCCACAAGCCCGGCTGTGACGTTGAGCTGGATTCGGTGAGGGAGTTGGTGGTGACCGATGCGGGGTTGCGGGAGGGACGATTCATCAATGGGGACGAGCGACTTGAGATCCTTTCCGATAAGCACATCACTGCCGTGAGGGTCCGGCTCCTCATCACCGCCAGCTGAAGGCCGTTAACCTCGAAAGGAACCCTATGCCGTTTCACCCCGACATCGCCGTCCGGCTGCCCTTGCTGGCGGGCATTCCGTCCCTGGAAGCAGGCCTTAGCGAGCCGCTCATGAGGGCACAGATGGAAGCATTTGATGCCTACCCGGACGCTCCTCCCCCGCCGGCTGCCGCCACCCGTATGGTGTCAGTGCCCGGCCCGCATGGCCCGGTACCGCTGCGCATTTACACCCCTGTAGAACCGAACAAGGAAGCCGATTCCCCACACGCTTTAGTGTGGATGCACGGCGGAGCCTTCCAGTTCGGAGATCTGGACACGAAAGAGGCCGACTGGACTGCCCGGCAGTTGGTTCAGCGGGCGTCGGCAACAATCGTGAGTGTGGACTACCGGCTGGCCGTCAACGGTGTGCAGTACCCGGTACCCCTTGACGACGTCGTTGCCGCTATCCGGTGGGTGCAGGCAAACATGCTGGAGTTGGGCATCACATCGGTTTCTGCGGGTGGCGCCAGCGCTGGTGCGAATCTGGCCGCTGCCGCCGCGCTGCGGCTCCGGGACGAGGACGGATGGGTGCCGGACCAGCTGGTGCTGGTCTATCCGATGATGCACGCCGAACCTCCTCATCCTTCGGAGTCACTCCGGCGCGCATTGACGGAACTGCCAGATGCCATGAGGCTGACACCGCAGATGATCCGGTCGGCAACAGAGAACTACGTTGGATCTTCAAGCGGCGTTCCCATTCCTGGATACGCGATGCCCGCCAACGCCGAACTGGCCGGGCTCGGGCCAACACTGGTACTGAATGCCGAATATGACGAGTTGCGGGCCTCAGGCGAAGCATTCAGTGCCTTGCTCGCAGCCCGCGGTGTTGATGTCAAGCAGGTCACTGTTCCGGGAATGCTTCACGGTTTCCTGAACCTGCCCGCAACGATGGCTCCCGTCGACAACGCACTGGAACGAATCGCAGCGAGGCTACGGCCCAAGAGTTCCTGACCACCAAAGGCTGCGCTAATGATGCCCGTCAGGGCCGGCACCGGGGGTACTTCTGCCGGCACCCCGCACCAGTCTCCCCCGGCTGATACTCTGTAATTGATAAGTAGCCTTCCTTCTTGGCGGGTGCTGCCGGAATTGAGATGATCTCCCAAGCAGGCGCCCGTACCAACTGCCGCCACCGCCCAGAGCCAGTCCTCGTGCAACTCCGGTATCCAAACCCTGGAACACCACAACGCCCGGGCCTGCGCACGCCGGCATTGTTATACGGAGATCCCTTGACAGGTGTGATGCCACCAACCGACAGCAGGCAGTTGCTGGGTGGCCGGTTCCGGTTGCGCGAGTTGGTGGGCCGGGGGGCTGCCGCCGCGGTGTACAGGGGCGTGGACGAGTCGCTGGGGCGGGAGGTGGCCCTGAAAGTCTTCACCCGCGACGGCGGGGATCCTGAACTGCTCGCCCGTCAGGACGCTGAGATACGGATCCTCGCTTCCCTGGCCCACCCAGGGCTGGTGACGTTGTTCGACGCCGGCAGCGACGCCGTCGCGAACCGCAGCTACGTGGTGATGGAGTATGTCTCCGGTCCCGACCTTCGCCGGCAGCTGCGCGAGGGCGTCCTGGAACCGGAGGATATTGCCCGCGTGGGAGCAGACCTGGCCTCGGCGTTGTCATATGTCCACCACCGCGGCGTGATCCATCGGGACATCAAACCCGGCAACATCCTGCTTTACCAGCCCGGCAATGGAGCGGTGGGCAAGTGCTGGCGGGCCAAGCTCGCGGATTTCGGCATCGCCCGCGTGATGGAGGAAAACCGGCTGACCGGCACCGGCCGGACCGTCGGGACCGCAGCGTATCTCAGCCCCGAGCAGGCCCTCGGCGGAGAACTGACGGGCGCGAGCGACGTCTACTCATTGGGCCTGGTCCTTCTTGAGTGCCTCACCGGCTATGTGGAGTTTCCCGGCACCCCGATCGAGTCCGGTGTTGCCCGCCTCAACCGCGACCCGGCCATCCCCACGGGCATCAGTCCGGATTGGGCGGCACTGCTGGCTGCGATGACCTCCCGGCATCCCCGGGACCGGCCGGACGCCGCCCAGGCCACCATTTCCCTGCGGCGCCTGGCTCTGGCGGGCGGAACCCCTACAGCTCCTCAAACCCCGCTACTGCCACCACGACCGGATCGTGCCCCCACGGGCTCACCGGAACCATTACCGGCACCGCGGACGAGGCGCCGCAGGGCCATCGCTGCCGTATGCCTGGCAGCAGTTCTTGTTGCCGGAGCCACCGCAGCCACGCCGCAGGGCGGCAGCGGTACCGAGCAACAAACCACATCAGCAACACCCGCAATGCAACCACAAAACAATCCCCTGGACTTCCATCTCGACCAACTCCAATCCGCCATCGAATCATCCGATAGGCTCCTGACAATCCTCGGGCACGTCCGGCAAGCGGTAACCGCCAATGATCAGCAGGCGGCCCTGGCCTACGTGGAAGAACTCGAAAAGACCGCAGTTGACGAAGCACTTCGCAGCGGGATGACGCTTGAAAACTACCGGGCAATCACCGAAGCCGTCCGACTGGTCCGGACCGACCTGCAATCCCTGACACCCGCTGCGGCTGATTCAACGGCCGAAGCGCTCCCGGAAGGCAGCCCCGACCCGGCGCCGTTGCCCGCCGTTGAACCTCTAGCTCCCGCGCCGGTTACCGTACCTGCAGCCGCGGAACTCGATTCCAGCGGCGCTGCACCGCAGCAACGGGACCGCATCCCGGCCACGCCGGGGCGTGGCGTCGGTGAGAATGCGGCCGGTAACAACGGCAAATCAGGTAGTGCGCCGGGGCATAACAAGCCCTGAAAGCACGACGGCGGCACTTGAGTCAGCCATGTCCCCGGGTGTTCACGGGCTTGGCATTCAGCGGCGGTTCGCCAACCTCTTCGATGGTGTGGCCGGTGCATGCGGTGGTGGTGACGCTGGCCCGCTCGATGCGCGAAACGGCGAACCACCGTATCGCGTCGCGAAGCCGGCACCACCCGACGAGGTACCACTGGCCGTTGGTGGAGGCGAACAATACCGGTTCCACGTCGCGGGTGGTTGTGCTGTGATCCGCCGACGTGTAGCGGATGCGGATCACCCGCTGCTCGGCCATCCCTTGCTCCAGAGCCGACCTGGTTGCCCGCGAGGATGAGGGGACCGCGTTGACCCAGATGCGCCGGGCCAGCCTGTCCGCCCGCATCCGGGTGGCGGGATCAAGAACGTCCAGGATTTTTTGGGTACCTGCTGCTGCCAGATCTGCGTACGGGGCATCGCGTGCGGCGGAAACGGCCGCCATGAGCGCCACGGCCTGGGCCGGGGAAAGAGTGACGGGCGGCAGGGTGACGGCTGCCGCCAATCCGTAGCCACCGCCCGGACCGGGGCGCGCCCAAATCGGCACACCGCTGGTTTCCAGCGAGTCGAGGTCCCTTTTAATGGTGCGCACGGACACCTCGAGCTCCCTCGCCAGCCGTTCGCCCGAAATGCCGCGCTTGCCGCTGCGGCGCAGCATCTCGGACAAAGCAAGAAGGCGCTCCACACGCTTCACGGTTCAAACCTGGTCCAATTCATGACACAAATAGTGACATACCCTTGTCCGTACCGCCTGCGAGGGTTGTGCCATGACACCGACCGCAAACAGCACGAACATTGTCCTTATCGCCGGGCACTGGCTTGGTGCATGGGCGTGGGATGAAGTCCTGAGTGAGCTCGAGGCTGACCAGTCCCGCGCGACGGCCGTGACGCTGCCTGGCCTTGACTGCAACGATCCTGAACGCAAAACGAAGACTCTCGAGGATCAGGCGACGGCGATCCTGCAAGCCATCACCAATCTCGGCGCCGCCGCGGCTCAACCGGTTACGCTCGTTGCGCACAGCGGAGCGAATGCCCCCGTCAGCATGGTCCTTGACCGGCGCCCGGAGGTAATCCACGCAGTGGTGTGGGTTGACTCCGGCCCCGTGGCGGCGGGAAGTGCCTTTGCCTCGGATTTCCCGGAGAGCGTGGAGGAGTTTCCGCTGCCGCCCTTCGATGTGCTCGCGCAGCAGGCGAGCCTCGAAGGTCTGAGCTCGGAAGTCCTGGCGCGATTCCGGTCACGGGCGGTCCCTGAACCCGGGCCAGTGCTCCGCCAGCCAGTCGAGCTCACGAACGAGGCCCGCCGCAAGGTCCGCACCACCCTGGTGTGCTGCTCGATTCCGGGTGCGAAGGTGCTCGATCTGGCACGGACCGGCCACCCCATGTTTGTAGAAGTCACGAACATCGAACACTTGGACGTCATCGACCTTCCAACGGGGCATTGGCCCATGTGGAGCCGCCCGAAAGAGCTTGCCCGCATTATCCGCTCAGCGGCTTCCCGAACCAGGGCGCCGGAATTCCCACCGGCGATTCCGCCACTCGGATCCCGGCAGGTGGATCCACCTGCTGATCAGGCAGCGCCTGCTGAATGACCCATTCTTTGCTTGGCTGTGTGCTTTCCCTTACCGATCGGGACCTGTGCGGTGGCTTTCGCCAGCCCGAAGAGCGGCATTCCGCTGTAGATCGTCTCAATCCCGCTCGCCGGGACCTGGTACGTTTCGTGCCAGATTCCGATGTCCCCGCTTCCGGACAGTTCCTTCATAAAGTGCCGCCAGGGCTCCAGGTGCGGGGCGTCCCGGTCTGCGGCGAACTTCCGCAGGTGGTCGGGGCTCCGCCAATAGGTGACCATCATCGTGGTCCGGCCAAACCATTGTTCAACCCCGAGCATGCCGGCGTCAGGATTCCGGGCAAGGTGGCGCAGCATGCGTGGCATTGCCGCGGCAACGTGGGCAACCTTGCCGATTTTCCACCAGCGGTTGGCGCGCATCCCAATCAGGAAAACCGTCACCGAGTCTTGCCCGGGGTCAGCCGTGTACCGGCCGGGATAGATGTGTTGCCCCATGATGCGCCTTCCAAAGTGACCACTTCTTGTTTTGTAACGACGTTACGAAACAAGGTTATGGCAGAGTGGTGGGCATGGCAAGACCTGTGGTGCATACCAGTTCCCTTCGTGATGAGCTGCTGCTGGCCACTGCCGAGTTGGTGGACCGGAGTGGCCCGGCAAAAGTCACGTTGCGGGATGTGGCAGCGGCGGCAGGAACGTCAACGACGGCCGTCTACTCGTTGTTTGGCGGGAAATCCGAGTTGCTCACCGCAGTTGTGGATGAGGCGTTCCGCTCGTTCGGCAGTTCCCAGGCGGCGGCGCTTGAGGGCGGGCTGCGTGGGCTGGGTACCGCATACAGGCACTGGGCACTGAGTCATCCGGCAATGTACCGGCTGATGTTCGGCGGCGCATTGGCCTCCTTCGCCGAGTGCCTGCCCAGCCCGGACACCACCACCGATGCCATGGGACCCCTCAAGGAAGCTGTGACTGCCGCGCAACAGGCTGGCGGATGGCGCCAGGAACCTGCCGACATCGTTGCCGCGGCAATATGGGGCCAGGTTCATGGCCTGGTCAGTCTGGAACTTGCCCAGGTTGGACCGCCCGGCATGGACTGGGCCGCAGCCTACAACGCTGCCCTCGAAGCGATTGCCCGCAGTTGGGCAGTGCCGGCGACGTCCGGACCGGCGTCAAGCTGACCGGAAATCCTGGTACAGGCGCGTGGACGCCATTCAGAACGTTCCCCACCGGCAAGCCCGCGTTCGGCAGTCGTCCGCCCTGTCAGCTGGCCAGACGCTACCAAAACGGCCTGAAACTATAAATCTCTCGCAAATGAGAAATAGTTCTTGACTCTGAATCAGCCCCGCCGTAGGCTCGATGGGTGCGCTGAAGCACCACAAGATCCGCAGTGAACGTCGAGAAGAGGCACTTCCATGGACCATCCGTCACCCTTTGACCTGACCGGGCGAACCGCCCTGATTACGGGATCAAGCCGGGGTATCGGGAGGGCCTTGGCGAACGGCCTGGCCCGGGCAGGAGCGGCCGTGGTGCTCCACGGCCTGGACCCGGCCCGGCTGGAAGCCACCAGGAAAGAGCTGGCTGGAAACTTCGGTGCGGACAGGGTGGGTGCGGTCTCCTTCGACATCACCGACGAGGCTGCCGTGGCCGCGGGAGTAGCCGATGCCGAAGCCACCTACGGTCCGTTGGACATCCTGGTGAACAACGCCGGTATCCAGCACCGCGTAGCCTTGCTGGAACTTGACGCCGCCGACTGGAACAGGGTGCTCGCCACCGACCTGACCAGCGCTTTCCTGGTGGGCCGCGAAGCCGCCCGCCGGATGCTGGAGCGCCGGAGCGGCAAGATCATCAACATCGGCTCCGTCCAGTCAGACCTCGCCCGGCCCACGATCGGCGCGTACACCGCGGCGAAGGGCGGACTGCGCAACCTCACCCGGGCCATGACCGCGGAGTGGGCGGGCCAGGGCCTGCAGATCAACGGCATCGCCCCCGGCTACATCCACACCGAAATGACCCAGCCACTCGTCGACGACCCCGCTTTCAACTCGTGGATCCTGGGCCGGACCCCGGCGGGCCGCTGGGGAACCGTGGATGACCTGTCCGGGCCGGTCACCTGGCTCGCCTCGGACGCATCCAACTACGTGAACGGGCAAACAATCTTCATCGACGGCGGAATGACAGTGGTGGTTTGACATGGCAACTACAACAACGAATCTGTTAACGGGCCCGGCCGTCGTCGTCCACGGCGTCGGGGACCTCCGGATCGAAGCCCTCGCGCATGCCGCACCCGAACCCCACGAGGCCGTAGTGGACATCGCCTATGGCGGCATCTGCGGCTCCGACCTGCACTACTGGCTCCACGGCGCGGCCGGCGAATCCATCCTGCGTGCTCCACTGGTGCTGGGCCACGAAGTGGTGGGCACTGTAGTCCAGGCGGCTGCCGGCGGCTCGGGCCCGGCAGCAGGCACCGACGTTGCCGTCCACCCCGCCACGCCGGGCGGAGCCGGCGTCCGCTATCCCGCCGACAGGCCCAACCTCTCCCCCGGCTGCACCTACCTGGGCAGCGCCGCCCGCGTCCCGCATACCCAGGGCGCCTTCAGCCGGTATGCCGTCCTGCCCGCCCGGATGCTCCGGCCGCTTCCTGCCGGGCTGCAGCTGCGCGCGGCCGCCCTCGCCGAACCCGCAAGCGTAGCCTGGCACGCTGTTTCCCAGGCAGGCGACCTCACCGGCAAGCGGGTCCTGGTCATCGGCAGCGGCCCGATCGGCAGCCTCATCGTGGCAGTGGCCAAGCGCGCCGGAGCAGCCGAAATCGTCGCCGTCGACGTGCACGAAGCTCCCCTCCAGATCGCCAAGGCGGTCGGCGCGACGGGAACCATTCTGGCCACTGATGCCGACGCGATCGAGGCGGTCCAGGCCGACGTCGTACTGGAATCCTCCGGCAACCACCGCGGCCTGGCCTCCGCCCTCCGCGGCGCCATGCGCGGCGGCAAAGTGGTCATGGTGGGGCTCCTGCCCAGCGGCGATCAGCCCGTCCCGATCTCGCTGGCCATCACCCGTGAACTGGAACTCCTCGGTTCGTTCCGCTTCAACAACGAGATCGACGACGTGCTTACTGCCCTCGCGGACGGCTCACTGTATGTGGACCCGGTGGTCACCCACGAATTCCCCTCTACGGAGGCGCTGGCGGCCTTCGACCTTGCCAAGGACCCCACCCGGTCCGGCAAGGTGCTCATCTCGTTCCGCGACCAATAACAACGCACCCCAGGCATCAGGAGCAAAGAAAATGATCCAGTCTGTCAAAGCACCCACCCTGCGCTGCCGGCCCCTCCGGGCTCTGACGGCGGTCACCGGCGCGCACTGCCCGGCCAGCGGCCGGTGGAGCCCCAACGGCGAAGCACAGAAAGGCCAGGTGTTCTTCGAGGGCAGCCTTATGCCTTCCTTTGGCGGCGCGCCGGTGGTGTGGGTGCTGGCCCCGGAAGCGGACACGCACTAGCGTGGCCGTCCAGCCGCTGCGGGCAGGCCGGCGCCGCCGGTTCGAACCCATCGACCAGGAGACGCTCCGCCAGGAACTGGCACTGAACCGCCAGCAGGTGGCGCAGGCGGACAGCAGCGTACGCGGCGCCCTTAGGCTGCGGAACGACACCGTCGCCCAGGCCCTGGCCGACGGCGTATCGGTGGCCAGGATCGCCGACGCAGCGGGCGTCGGCAAAGTGGACGTTCGACGGCGGATCGGCGCCGGCTACACGGAGCTGCAACCGGCGGGCTGGCCGGCCGGGACGCACCTCGAAGCGATCCGCGGCTGTACGAAGGCCCTGGCTGCCGCCGTCGAGCGTAAGAGCGCGCTGGAAGTACGACGCCGGTCCCTTACCGTGATGGCGCTGAAGACAGACCAGCTGGACCTCTTCGAAGTCGCATCCCTGGCCGCCGTTCCGCCCGAGAGGATCCGCCGCGAAATGCGCGGGATAACCCTCCGGAGCGTGCGGCTGGCGAACTAGGACCAGTGTTCAGTTCAGTCCGTGCCCGCGGACTTGTTCCCGTCCCAGCCAACCAGGGCGCCCCGAAGCGCGGCCACCAGCCGCTCAGTGGCCTGCTTCTTACTCAGGCCCACGGTGTTGATCAGGTCGAGGATTTCGCGGGGATCAAACAGGATGTTCCAGAGGAACATTGCCTCGTCCCCCAGCGGGCTCAGACCCAGCTCGGCGCAGGCTTCCTCCAGCGGGCGCTGCAGTGCCTCGGCCTGGACGGTGAGGTAGAAAGCCCCGGTCCGGAGCCGGGCGAGGTATCCCTCGCCCGAACGCGTGTAGAGCATGGCCCCGCCGTGTTTGACCACCAGGTCCACCCATTTGCGGCTGACCGCTTCGAGCAGCTCAAGGCCGCTGGTGGTCTGCTTCAAGCTGTAGTCCCGCAGCTTGTGGCCCACGTTGAAGCGGTACTCGGCCAGGACATCCTCAACGGACGCAAAATGCCGGTATGCCGTGGCCGTGGAGATCTCGGCGTGCTTGGCGATGTCCGTCATGTTGATGGTCCCCCGCCGGGCGGCAAACAGTGCACCGGCCGCGTTGACCAGTTCCCTGCGGTTACGTTGGGTATCGCTTCGCATTCCCGGGCCCCTTTCTGTTGCATACCAAGCCTATTGCCTCGGCCCGCCGATCGGGCCGCACCAGCCCTTCAAGGCCCCCACCAGCGTGGCTGCCAGCCGCCGGGCGGTCTCGTCGGGGCCCAATCCCAGCGTCTCGATCAGGTCGAAGATTTCGCGCGGATCGAACAGAACGTTCCACAGGAACATGGCCTCATCGCCGGGGTCATCCACGCCGAGTTCAAGGCAGGTGTCCCGAAGCGCCGCGCTCAGGGCGTCAGCCTGGACGGTCAGGTGCGTGGCACCTGTACGCAGCCGCGCCAGGTAGCCTTCGCCGGACCGGGTGTGGACCATCGCGCGGCCGTGGGTCACCACCAGGGTGACCCACTTGGTGCTGACAAGGCGCAGCAGCTCCAGCCCCGTGGCCTGCTGCTGCTGGCTGAACTCCAGGAGTTCGCTGCCCACCTCGAACCGGAAGCGGGCCAGGACCTCATCGACGGAGGCAAAATGCCGGTACGCGGTGGCGGTCGAGACCTCGGCGGCCCGGGCTATGTCCGCCATGGTGGCCTGGTGGCCTTCGGCGAACAGTTTTCCGGCGGAACGGATGATGAGCTTCCGGTTGCGGAGCGTGTCGCTGCGCAGTCCGGGAACTGCGGCAGTGGTGGCCAAGTGCGCTACTTCACGTCGGCGAGGCCGGCCGCAAGCCGTTCGACGCCGGCAGTGATGGCTTCGGCACTGGCGGCGTAGGAGAGCCGCAGGTGGAATTCGCCGTTGCGGCCGAACTCGCTGCCGGGACGGACTGCCACGCCGTGGTTGCGCAGGTGCGCCACCATTTCCGAGGCCGGCAGGTCGGCGTCGTACTTCGGGAAGAGGTAGAACGCGCCCTCCGGTGAGCTGACCGTGAGCCCCTGGATGTCTTTCAGGCCGTTGTACATCAGCTCGCGGCGGGCCGCGTAGGAGGCGTGCATCCGCTCGATGTCCGGCCCGCAGGTCTGCAGGGCGGTGAGCGCGGCCAGCTGGACCGCTGTGTTCATGGAGCCATTGAACGTGTTGTGGACCCTCGCTGCGGAGGCGATGACGTCCGCGGGACCCCACAGGTAGCCCACCCGCCAGCCGGTCATGGCGTAGCTCTTCGAGAAGGTCTGGCAGTAGATGATGCGGCCCGCGAGGCCCTCGATTTCCAGGGCGGACGTGAACGGCTCAGGCGTGTAGACCAGGTCGCTGTAGGCCTCATCGGAGAGGACCAGGATGTCGGTGCCGGCGACCATCAGGGCCAGTGCCTCGAGCTCCGCGCGGGAGTGGACAATTCCGGTGGGGTTGGACGGGTTGCAGAAGACAAACATCTTCGCCCCCTCGAGGGCGCCCGCCAGCGCTTCCAGGTCCCAGTGCAGGTTCGTGGCGAGGGGCACCGGAACGATCGTGCCGCCGGCCATGCTGACCAGGTCTGCGTAGAGGGAGTAGGTGGGATCCGGGATGACTACCTTGTCGCCCGGGTTGACGGTGCCAAGGATCGCGGCGGCCAGCCCAGCCGTGCCGCCCTGGGTGATCAGCACATCGTTGGTGCTGACGGCGGATCCCAGCAGGGCGCCGATCCGCACAGCCAGTTCGTCGCGGAGGACCGGTTCGCCGAGCAGCGGCGAGTAGTGGGTGTAGCCGTCCTGCAGGGCCTTCGCCGCGGCGTCGCGGACCTGCTGCGGGGTATCAAAGTCGGGTTCGCCCATGGCCAGGGACACCAGGTCTCCGCTGGACTGCGGCTGCTGGACGCGCAGCGACGTCCGGAGCACGCGCTGGACGGCGTCGGAAGGAGGGAAGCTGAGGATACTGGGTGCTGCTGGAGTGGTCACGACGGTGTCCTTTCAGACAGGGAGGCAGGAGGTAGTCAGGGGCGCAGGGAGAACGGTCCGTGCCGCTTTCTGCTGGGGGCGGCGCTATTTACTGCCCTGTGGGAGGTCGGTTGCGGGGGCGCCGGTCCAGCGGCTGATCTCGATGTCGCCAGAGGTGTCCCGCTGCACGGTGGGGGCGATGACCAGTTCCTGGACCACCGTCCGCTGCGGCAGTGTTGCCACCAGGTGGATGGCCCGGGCCACATCCTCCGGCTGGACCATGGCGTCCCGTTCCTCTTGGCGCGGCGGGCGGGCCCGGTTGTCCAGGATGGGCGTTGCGGTCTCACCCGGCAGGATGGTCACGGCACGCAGCCCCTCGTTGCGGAATGTGGTGTGCAGGTACGTCATGAAGTTCCGGACCGCCGCCTTGGCGGCGCCGTACGCTGCACCGCCCAACAGGTTCGGGGTCACAGCCGCCAGCGAGGAGACGGTGATGATGGAGCCGGTGTTGCGGCTGAGCATGTCCGGCAGCACCGCCTGGGTGAGCAGGAAGACGGCGTTCAGGTTCACGTCCAGGACCTGGTTCCATTCCTCTTCGGCGATCCACCGCACGTTCAGGACCTTGCTGGCGCTGCCGGCATTGTTGATAAGAATGTCCACCAGGCCCACGTTTTGGTGGATCCAGTCCACCAGGGCATCCACCTCGGCCTTGCTGCCGATGTCGGCGGTGCGGACGAAGGCCTTGCCGCCGCTTGCTGAAATCTCGACGGAGAGTTCGTCCAGCACGTCCTGCCGCCGCCCTACCAGCACCATGGTGGCACCTTCGGCGGCGAGCAGCTTGGCCGTTTCGCGGCCCATGCCGGTTCCGGCGCCGGTGATGATGGCAACCTTGCCATTCAGAAGCTCCATGATGCATCTCTTTCGTCCGGCACGCTGCGGGAGGCAGCGCGGCAGTGGCAACCGGGTAACCCGGCTAAAACAAGAACCAAATTAGATATGAGAATAGTTTCTCATTTGAAACTGGGGGCGTCAACCCTTTCAGGCGGCGCGGGTGCTGGGCGGCGTGCCGGGATCCGCGGACTCCGCGACGGGAAGCCCGACGGCGGCGAACAGGTTGTGCACCCGCTCCTCCAGCGCGCCGAGCAGCCGCTGCTGCTCCCGCCAGCGTTCGACGGCGGCCTCCTGGCTGACCCACCGGAAGGTCATCTTCCGGCCCGGGCTGGCTTGGCCCAGAAGCGGCAGCGAGGCCTTCGTCGCCACCGCCACAATGGGGTAGCCCGCGGTCAGCGTACGTGAGCGGCCCAGGATGATCAGTTCGTCGCCGTGCGGGATCTCGAAAGCGCCGATCGGGACGCCGTGCGACACGATCTCACCCAGCCCTTCGGGATGGATGACCGGGCCGTCCAGGCGGAGGCCCACATGGTCGGATTTGCCGCCCACGGTGTAAATGCTGCTGCTCAGGAGCTCCCGGATGCCCGGGGTCCTGTCCGTTTCCGGCCCTTCCACCACCTCAACCGTCCAGACGTCGGGGCTGAAGTCGGGCACCGGTACCGGCAGCCTGAACAGCGGCTGGCCAAGGTAGGGCTGGCTGAAGCCCCGGTACCGGCTGGTAAGTGCTATCTGCTGGCCCGCGACGATCCGCTGCGCGAACCCCATCCGGGATTCCGGCGCAGCGCTGCCCATAAACCGCGGGGTGTCCAGGTCGCCGCTGAAGGCCAGGTAGTTGCGCATGCCTCCAGTGGCCTTGGAGATGACCACCTTGGTCCGGGCCGGCACGCAGACCGGCTGCCACATGGGCACCGGAACCCCGCCGACGGTTACTTCTGCCGGCGTGCCGGTGATGGCGATGAAGATGTCGTGCGACGGGGTGAACGCGAAGCGTCCGCCCATGATTTCCAGCAGCGCGGCGCCGCGCCGGTTGCCCACAAGGATGTTGGCTGCAGCCGCGGAATGCTGGTCGGCGGCGCCCCCGCAGGGCACGCCCATGAACTCGGAGTCCACGCGTCCCAGGTCCTGGAACGTGGACAGCCAGCCGGCCTCGCTGATCGAAAGGATGACCGCCTGCTCAGGCTTCGCTGCCATGGCTGCTGCCTTCCTGCTGGTCTGCGGGCGCTACGGGCCGGAGGAACCGGCCTTCGAGCTCCGCCCAGCCACTTTCCGGTATGACCTTGAAGGTGACCCTGTCCCCCGGCCGGTAGGACGTTGCCGGATCCTCCCGGATATCGCAGACGGTCAGGGGCGTGCGGCCGATCACCTTCCAGCCCGTGGGTCCCGGGAACGGCTGGATGATGGCGCTGGTGCCGGCCACCATCACCGAACCCGGAGCAACGTCCGTCCGGGGTTCGGCGCAGCGGCTTACCTGGCCCGGGAACTGAACCCCGGCCATCATGGGGGCCATCGCGGCCGCCAACAGGTTAATCGTGAGCACCGACGTGGTGAGCGCTTCAAGTGTGGCTTCCTGGCTGAGTCCCAGCTCCTCGGCCACCCCGGGAAGGTCGGGCGCAAACTCGTCGCTGACCACAATGGGGACCACAAAGTCCCTCGCGCCCAGGGCCGGCCCGGCGTCCTGCAGCCCCAGCCCGGCCACTGCGAGCCTGACCGTCTGGGCGAGCTGTCCGTGGCGGACCGCCAGGCAATCGAACTCCACCAGCAGCGATTCCGCGCCCGCCACCAGGTTCAGCACCCCGTACGGCCGGACCTCGAGCAGGACGTCCCGCAACCGCCTGGCACCGGTCCGCCTGACCTCGGGGTCGTCGTCGGCGATGCCCAGCATCAGGGCTGAGTCTCCAAACGGGTGCGCCTCAAGGCCGGGCGACCGGCTGGGGTTCGCGGCTGGCGGTGGTTGCGGGGTCATATGTCCTGCTCGGTGGTGTGACGGCGGTCTGGGGCGGGGGCAATGGACGCCGCGGTCAGGCCGCGGCCGCCGCTTTGGCTTTCTCGGCAAGGACTTCCTGCAGCCCGGCCGCCTTGACCCCGGCCTTCTCCAGAGCCGCGCGGAGGGCGGTGCCGTTCTCAAGGACCTGCGGGTGGTCGCCGTGGAGGAGGACGACGTCGGCATCGTGGCCCAGGGGAACCACCTTGCCGGTGACGGCGCGGACCGTTCCCTCGGTCACCACCTGGACAACCCGGCGGCCGATCTCGTCGGGGTCGTGCAGCAGGGCGCCTTCGGTGTTGCGGGAGACGGGCATGCCGTCCTCGCCGTAGCCGCGGTCCGCCAGGAAAACGTAGCCCACTTCGAGGCCGCGCTTCCGGGATTCGTCGGCCAGCAGGCCGTTCTGGCAGATCACGATGTAAGACGGGTCGTAGGCCTTGATGGCGTCGGTGATGGCCCGGGCATGCTTGGCGTCGGTCTGGGCGATGCTGCCCATCCGGCCGTGCGGGGCCACGTGGCTGATCTTGCCGCCGTGGATCCGGGCGAACGCGTCCAGGGCACCGATCTGGTAGAGGACATCCGTGCGGATTTCCTCTTCGCTGGCCTCGATCAGGCGCCGGCCGAAGCCCACCAGGTCGGGGTAGCCGGGGTGGGCGCCGAGCTCGATGCCGCGCTCCACGCACGACTTCACCGTGGCGTCCATAACGCGCGGGTCCCCTGCGTGGAAGCCGCAGGCGATGTTCGACGCCGTGACCAGGCCCAGGAGGGCCTCATCGTCGCCGATGCTGTAATTTCCGTAGCTCTCGCCGAGGTCTGCAACGACGGCGACTGAATTGATGCCCAAGGTGACTCCCGATGGTTCTGGTTGAGGTGGTTCCGGTCCGGCCACGGCGGCCTGCCGGCAATGGCGGCAGGCCGCCGTCGTACGTGTTTTGCTAATGGGTGGCCAGCGGCTGGCCCTTCGTTTCCTTCAGGAAGTAGACCGACGTGAGCGTGATGACGGCGGTGCCCATCGCGGCGTAGGCCGGGACCATGCTGTTGCCGGTTGCCTTGATGATTTCGGTCATCACCAGCGGGGCGCTGCCGCCGAAGATGATGGTGCTGATGCTGAAGCCGATGCTGTAGGCGCTGTAGCGGACCGTGGTGGGGAACATTTCCGTCAGGACGGTGTGCACAACGGCGGCATGGCCGGAAAACGCGATCGCCATCACCACGGTGGCGATGCAGGCCAGGGCCATGTTGCCAGTGGTGATCATCGCGAACATCGGGTAGGACACCAGGGCCATCAGCACGGCGGAGGCGGCGAGGACGGGCTTGCGGCCGATCCGGTCGGAGAGCCGGGCCATCAGCGGGATGCTGATGATGATGGCCACGAGGCTGACGGCCGTCACCATCAGCGCCTGCACCATGGTGAAGTTGTTGCCGGTGCCCAGCTGGGTCTTCAGGTAGGTGGGCATATAGGCGAACAGGAGATAGTAGCCGGGGCCGTTCAGTGCTGGCAGGAAGATGGTCAGCACAATGGCCTTCAGGTGCCGCTTGGAGGTGAAGACAGCCTTCAGCGGGTTGCGCTCTACTTCGTTGCGTTCACGCAGGGCGGCGAAATGCGGGGTGTCCTCCATCTTGGAGCGGATGTAGTAGCCCACATAGCCGAGTGGAAGGGCGAAGAGGAACGGGATGCGCCAGGCCCAGGATTCCATGGTGGCGTCGCCCAGGGTGGTAATAAGGGTGGCGGAGAGTGCACTGCCGAACAGGAGGGCGCAGAAGGAACCCACGGCGATGAAACTCATGGAGAAGTTGCGGTGCTTGTTGTGCGCGTACTCGCCCACGAACGCCATGGCGCCCGCCACTTCGCCGCCGGCGGAGAAGCCCTGCAGGATGCGGAACAGGATCAGCAGCGCCGGGGCTGCCCAGCCGATCACGGAGGAAGAGGGGATCAGGCCGATACAAGCGGTGGCGCCGGAGATCAGGAGCAGCAGGACGGCCAGGAGGTTCTTGCGGCCCAGCTTGTCGCCCAGAAAGCCGCAGATCACGCTGCCGAAGGGCCGGGCCAGGAAGCTGACCAGGAAGCCGACGTTGGTCAGGAGCAGGGATCCGAGATCCTTGGACCCCATGATGTTGATGGCCAGGTACGTGGTCAGCAGGCCGTAAATGCCATAGTCGTACCATTCCACGAAGGAGCCCATGGTGCCGGCGAGGGTCGCCTTGCGCACCATCTTGCCGTCAGCGGTGACAACCTTGATTTGTGCGGTATTCAGGTCCACTGAGTCCGTCGATGCAGTAGTCATTAGGTCTCTCTTAGTTTAGGGCTGGTCCTTGGGCGGTGAAGCGCCGGGTCAGCTGTATTCGCGCGTGATTTCGGCCGTCATCTCGGCCTCGTGGGCGGCAACAGCGATAACGCGTTCCAGGATTTCGGCCGCACGGGCCGCAGGGATGATAACGACGCCGTCATCGTCTGCGGCGACGACGTCACCGGCGGCGCAAACGATCCCGCCGATCGCCACCGGTTCGCCGATGACGCCGGGGCCGTTCTTGAAGGGACCGGCGGGGGTGACGCCGCGGGCGAAGACGGGGAATTTGATCTCGCTGATGGTGTGGCGGTCGCGGATGTAGCCGTCGATCACGGCTCCGGTGGCGCCGGCAGCCTCGAAGCGCTGCGACAGCTGCTCACCAACCAGGGCACGGTGTTCGTGGCCGAACCCGTTGATGACCACCACGTCGCCGGGCTGTATGTAGCCGAGGGCCTCGATGACCGCCGCATTGTCGCCCGCCGCACCGAGCACCGGGAGGGCCGAGCCGACGCAGTGTGCGCCTTCCCAGACCGCGCTGATGCCGCCGTCGACTATTCCCAAACGCTCCATGGCGTCCCCGATGTTGGCCACGGGGAAGGCGGCGAAGGCTTCCACGAGTTCCTTGGGAAGCCGGGTCCAGGTGGCCTTGCGGACCGTGAGCTCGAGTGTTGTTGCCATTGTTGTCACCTTTGGTTGGTTCGGTGGGTTGCGCCCTCCCCGCCGGCAAGGGGCCAGTCAGATGAGGCGGCTGTCACATATGAGAAAAGTTTCGCGTTTCAAATCCGATTCGTCAAGAGGGTTCGATGGATTGGCCCAAATAAGTCGGGCGATTGTTGCCAGCAGGTAAATTGCGGCGGCGCCGGGTTACGGCCGTGTGTCAGCTCACAAAAAACCGTTGACTTGGCTGGGCGAATAAGAGAAACTCTTCTCATTCGCGAACTTTCTCGCAGATTCCCGTTGTATCGAGGAGACACACCATGCACGGAAGACTTACCACCCTGGCGGCAGCCGCGGCGGCAGCAGCGTTGCTCCTGACCGGCTGCACCACCGGCGGCGGCAGTACCGGCACAGGGACCGGCGGAAGCGCCGGTCCCGCCACGGACACCATCCGCACCGCCCTGAATTCGGATCCCACCACGTTCAACGCAGCCAAGGCCAACGCCAAGGACGACTACGAAGTAGCCCGTTTCCTCTTCGACACCGTGGTGCGCCGCGACGATGACGGCAAGTTCATCGGCGGCCTGGCCACCGAGTGGACCGCCACGGCCACGGACGCCGCACTGACCATCCGCAAAGACGCAACCTGCGCTGACGGCACGGTCATTACCCCCACCATCGTGGCCAAGTCCCTTACCTACTTCGCTGATCCCGCCACCAAAAACAACTTCGCCAGGCTGGTCTTCGGACCGGGCCAGCCCACCATCACGGCCGACGACGCTGCGGGCACCGTGGCGGTCAAGCTGGCCCAGCCCTGGTCCGAACTCATCGGCGGACTGACCCTGGCCCAGACCGGCATCATCTGCCCCGCCGGCCTCGCCGACCTTGAGGGCCTTGCCAAGGGATCCGTGCAGGCAGCCTTCTCCGGACCCTACACCCTGACGAAGGCGAGCCACGGCGTCAGCTACGACATGACTCTCCGCGAGGACTATGAGGCCTGGCCGAAGTGGTCCAAGCCGCTAGAGGGAACGCCGGCCAAGACCGTGCGCTTTTTCCCCGGCGTCAACAAGACCACCGTGGCCAACCAGCTCCTCACCGGTGAGATGGACGTCTCGGATATCGCTCCGGCGGACACTGCCCGCTTCGAAGGGAACAAGGACTACGCAGTCACCACGGTGCCCTTCGCCGGGATCTTCCTGCTCTTCAACCAGCGCGAAGGGAGCCCATTCACGGACCCCGCCCTGCGCAAGGCCGTGGCCCAGCTGATGAACCAGCAGGCGTTCAATGCCGCAGCCTACGCCAACAAGGGAATCCCCTACACCTCCATCGTCGCCCCCACCGTGGCCTGCGCCCTTGAGGACAACTCGCACTTCACGAAGGAAGACGCGGATGCTGCCAAGGCAGTGCTCGCCGGGAAGACCTTCAAGATGGTGGGCACCACCAGCATCGGCCCCAACGGTGCAGGCAGCACCTACGTCCAGGAAGCCCTCAGGGCAGCCGGCGCCACGGTCAACCTAAGCCTAGTGGACAACGGCACCTGGGCCACCATGACCCAGACCAAGCCGGAGACCTGGGACCTGACCATCCAGGGCGACGCGAACTTCGTAGGCACAGTGGCCGCGTCCCTGACCCGGATCGCCGGCGTCCCCACCGAGAAGGGCGGCCGCAACATCGGTGGCGGCGAGAACGCGGATATCCTGGCCGACATCGCCACCGCACAGTCCGCAACGGACCAGGACAAGCGGTGCGAAGCCTACGAGCGCGCGCAGATCAGCATTCTCGAGGACAACGACATTGTCCCCTTCGTGGGCGAACCCCAGATCGTTGCCCAGCGCGCAGGATTCTCCATCCAGGCGCCGTCCGGCATCGTCGACTACGCCACCATGCGCATCACTAAGTAAGGCCAGGGACCATGACTGAACCGACCATGCTGAACAGGGAAAGCGCCCTGTTCAGCAACCCCCCGGGGGCCACAAAGGGCCCCCGGGGCGGGCTCCGCAACCTCTCCCCCTGGGCTGGCTACGGCCTGCGCCGCACCGGCGGAGTGCTGCTGTCCGTAATCCTCCTCGTGGTGGTTACCTTCTTCATGGTCCCGCTCATCCCCGGCGACCCGGCGGTGGCAGTCGCCGGCGCCGACGCCACCACGGAACAGATCGAAGCCATCAGGGAAAGCCTGGGGCTGAACCAGCCCCTGCACCTGCAGTTCCTCCAGTACGTGGGGAACCTGTTCACGGGCAACCTCGGCGAATCATTCGCGTACAGCACATCTGTATCCTCGATCATCGCCACCAAGCTGCCCTTCACGGCAGAAC
This sequence comes from Pseudarthrobacter sp. MEB009, assembly GCF_030208875.1. Classification (NCBI taxonomy): domain Bacteria; kingdom Bacillati; phylum Actinomycetota; class Actinomycetes; order Micrococcales; family Micrococcaceae; genus Pseudarthrobacter; species Pseudarthrobacter sp. MEB009. The sequence goes on along the minus strand of NZ_JARVTC010000015.1, from coordinate 217,173 downwards.
TGGCCCTGCTGGGCATCATCGTGACCCTTTTGCTTTCGATCCCGGCCGGGATGGTGGTGGGCATCCTCACCCGCGGCGGGCGCCGCAAGTGGCTGGATGTCTCCTTCGGCATGCTCACCGGGTTCTTCCAGGCCGTGCCGCAGTATGTCATCGCCACGATGCTGGTCGTGGTTTTCGCCATCGTGCTCAAGGTCCTGCCGGCCGCCGGCGCGGCCACCCTCACGTCCCTGATCCTTCCCGTCGTTGGCCTCTCGATTGCGCCCATCTGCTCGATCGCCCGGGTGGTCCGCCGGGAAACCTCCACCGTCCTCGAGCAGGATTACCTGCGGACCGCCCGCGGCTGGCGCCTGCCGCCGCTGCGGCTCTACGCCCGCCATGCGTTGCCCAACCTGATGACCACCACCCTGACCCTCGCCGGGCTGATCCTCGCCGGCATGCTCGGCGGAGCGATCATCATCGAGAACGTCTTCAACTGGCCCGGACTCGGCAAGGAAATCGTCACGGCCATTGTCAACAAGGACTACCCGGTCATCCAGGGCATCATCCTGGTCCTCGGCTTCCTTGCCATCATCCTCAACCTGCTGGTCGACGTCATCCTCGGAATCATCGATCCGCGCACCCTCGGAGGAGGAAAGTCCCATGGCTGAAACGACCCGCACCAAGCGCCATTTCCGCTGGACTACCGGCCTGATAATTGGCATCGCCCTGATGAGCGTCATGATCCTGATCGGCCTCCTCGCACCCCTGTTCCTCAGCGAAGCGGCCGAAAAGCTCACCGCCAACGCCTCCCAGGGGCCCAGCTCCGCGCACTGGCTGGGAACTGACGACTTCGGCCGTGACGTGCTGGCCCGGTCGCTTGTGGCCACCAGGCTCACCCTGGTGATGACTGCAGCCACAACGGCAATCTCGGTGGTGGGCGGCGTTTTGATCGGCACTTTCATCTGGCTTGCCCCGCCGCAGATCCGCAACGCTGTCCTCCGCGTCATCGATGCCGCCGTCGCCTATCCCAGCCTGATTTTTGCGCTGCTCATCGCCGCAATCCTCGGCCAGGGAGCCTGGTCCGCCGTCCTCGCCATCGCCATCGCCAGCATTCCGGCGTTCGCCCGCCTTACCGCCAACATGGCTGCCTCGATCTCTCAGCGCAATTACGTGTCAACGGCACGCCTGCTCGGCGTTCCGGGCCCACGCATCATCACCCGGCACCTGCTGCCGAACATGGCAGAGCCGCTGCTGGTGCTGACCGCCACGGTGTTTGCAACCACCCTGATCGAGCTGTCCAGCCTGTCGTTCATCGGACTGGGCGTCCAGAACCCCGAGTACGACTTCGGGCGCCTGCTCAACGAGGCGCTCGTGAACATCTACTCCCAGCCGCTGCAGGCCGTGATGCCCTCGATCATGATCACCATCGCGGGGTTGAGCGCCATGCTCATTGGCGACGGCCTTGCTGCCGCCACGGACCCACGCGGCGGACGGAAGTTCGGCAGCGTCAAGGCCGCCTCTGAGCTGCCGGCCTCGATGCGGGCCGACCGGGAGGCGCTGGTGGAGGTGGACAACCTCACCGTCCTCACCCCCAACGGCGTGCCCCTGGTCAAGGGTGTGTCCCTGAGTATCCATGCCGGCGAAGTGGTGGGGCTCGTGGGGGAATCCGGATCAGGAAAGTCCCTGACGGCCATGTCCATCGCCGGACTGCTGCCGGAGGAACTCACGGTCAGGGCGCACTCCATGCGCCTCGGCGAACTGGACCTGCTCAAGAAGAACGATCCGCGCACGCTGGCCACGTCCATCGGGCTGGTCTACCAGGACCCGGGAACCAGCTTCAACCCGGCCCTGCGGATCGGGTCCCAGCTGACTGAGGTCAGCAGGATCCACCTGAAGCAGTCGGGGAAGACCTCGTTCACCAGGATGGTCAAAGCACTGGCGGACATCCGGATCACTCAGCCGGAACTGCGGATGAAGCAGCACCCGCACGAGCTCTCCGGCGGCATGCTCCAGCGCGCCATGATTGCCTCAACCCTGGTCACGGACCCGCGGCTGATCATCGCCGACGAGCCCACCACGGCGTTGGACGTCACCGTCCAGGCGGACGTCCTGCGCCAGTTCCGCACCATCAACCGGGAAATGGGGACCGCCATGCTGTTCATCTCCCATGACATCGGTGTGGTCCAGGCCCTGTGCGACAAGGTGATCGTGATGAACGGCGGGAAAATCCTCGAACGGCTTACCGGTGCCCAGCTTGCTGCCGGCGACGTCAAGCACCCTTACACCAAAGCGCTGCTGGCAGCGACGCCGAGCATCGCCGAACGCAAGACGGAACTCGTCGCCGTCCGGGCCGAGGACTTCACCTTCGACGAAATCACCGACGACGCCCCCGGCCCCGTTCAGGCCGGGACGGTTCAGCCGGAAACAGAGAGGCTCCAGCCATGACAAGCACCGCAATGTCCGCCGCCCCGGTCCTGGAAGTCCGCGACCTGGAAGTCACGTTCGGTTCCGGACAGGCAGCAGCCAAGGTCCTTAAGGGCGTATCGGCCACCATCGAACGCGGCAAGACCCTGGGGATCGTCGGGGAATCAGGCTCGGGCAAGTCAACCCTGGCCAAGGCCATCGTTGGTCTGAACCCTGTCAGTTCCGGCAGCATCTGGGTCAACGGGGCCGATGTGTCCCGCATGACGCCGGGTCAGCGCCGTGCCATGCGCCGGGAAGTCCAGATGATTCCGCAGGACCCGTACTCGTCGCTGAATCCCCGCCGCACCATCGGGCAGACCCTGGCCGAGGCGATCGATCCGGTGAAGTCGAATCCCCGCGCACACCGGGAGAAGATCTCGTACTGGCTCTCCACCATCCGCCTGGACGCCGACGTGGCCGAGCGGTACCCGCACGAATTCTCGGGCGGGCAGCGTCAGCGCATTGCCATCGCGCGCGCACTGGCAGTGGGGCCCAAACTGATCATCGCGGACGAGATCACCTCGGCGCTGGACCTGTCCGTCCAGGCGGAGATCCTGAACCTCATCAGCCGGCTGCGCACCGAACTGGACCTGACCATGGCATTCATCTCCCACGACCTGGACGTGGTGCACCACGTCAGCGACGGGATCATGGTGCTCTTCCACGGCGAGGTGGTGGAGCTCGGTGACGTGGACAGCGTCTACGGCAACCCGAAGCATCCTTACACGCGAAAACTGATCGACTCCGTCCCGGGTGGTCCCGGCTTCGACATCGGAGAGCGCCGGGCGGCCGTCGCCTAACTAAAAACCGAACCCAACTAGGTCGCAGTTGTTGTCGTTATGAGTCCTCATAACGACAACAACTGCGACCTAGTTGGGTCTAATGCGCGCGGGTGACAGGCCTCGACTAGTCTCCCGCCGCCGTCGTCCAATCCACCGCCAAACCATCCAGCGCCGCGGCGGCCTGGTCCGCCAGCTCGGATGGTGACTTGCGGACATCGAGCAGCACCTGTCGCTCATCCGTAGCCAGCGGTTCCAGGGCCTCCAGCTGGGAGGCCAGCAGCGTTGCAGGCATAAACTCATGGTTCCGGGCCGCCATCCGGGCGGCGAGGGTGTCCGATGAACCTTGGAGATGAAGGAACACAACCTCCGGGGCATGCTCCCTCAGGAGGTCGCGGTAGCGGCGCTTGAGGGCGGAGCAGGCGACGATGACGCCTTCTCCGGCCTGCTGGCGTAGCTGCAGCGTACGCCCGATCGCCGTCAGCCACGGGCGGCGGTCCAGGTCGTCCAGCGGAATCCCGGTTCGCATTTTCTCCTTGTTGGCCTCGGGATGCAGGTCATCGCCGTCAATGAACGGGACCCCCAGCCGGCGTCCCAGGAGCTCTCCTACTGTCGATTTTCCGGAACCTGACACACCCATGATGACCATGGGCGGAAACCTTGTGTTCTTCACTCGAATTGCCTCCGCGGAACTCTTGCCTGACGCTTTCTGAAGTGCGATGATTGTCACACATGAGAAAAGTTTCTCAGATTGGTGTTGGGGCGTCAACGGTTTTCCCGGAGAGGTCTGCACCGCTGGGAGCCACTCCTACCGAACAGGGCCAACGATGCAGACAGTCTGGACAGTCACCTTCCCCGACCGGGACCTCCTCGCCAGGGTGCAGCCCCTGCCCGCCGGAATTGAGGCCTCGGTCTGGGACCTCCGCTCCGGGCCGGAGGGCATCGCACTGGATGCCATCGACGCCGTCATCCTGCCCTACATTGATGCGTCCGCCGTCCTCGGCTCGCTGTCGAAGACCCCGAACCTGAAGTTTGTGCAGACGCAGTCCACGGGGTTTGACGGAGTTCCGGAGGCGGCGGGCCCCGAGGCCGCGGTGGCGAGCGCCTCGGGCGTCCACGCGGCAGCCACGGCCGAGCTGGCCATCGGCCTGATGATCGCTAAACTCCGCGGCATCGACCAGGCCGTCCGCGACCAGCAGACCGGCAACTGGCAGCCGCAGCGACGTTCCTCGCTGGCGGACCGGAAGGTTCTGCTGGTGGGCGTTGGCGGCATCGGAAACGAAATCGCGAAGCGCCTTGAGCCCTTCGAGGTGGCGATCACCCGCGTGGGCAGCAGCGCACGCGGGGACAGCACCGGACGGATCCACGCCTCCTCCGAGCTCGCCGCCCTGGCCCAGAGCCATGACATCCTGGTTGCGGTGACCCCGTTGAACGAACACACCCACCGGCTGGTGGATGCCTCCGTCCTTGCTGCACTGCCGGACGGTGCGCTGGTGGTCAACGTCGGCCGGGGGCCGGTGGTGGATACCGCAGCCCTGACCGCTGAGGTCCTGTCCGGCAGGCTCCACTGCGCGCTCGACGTCGTCGATCCCGAACCCTTCCCGGCCAACCACCCCCTTTGGTCATCCCCCAACGCACTGATTACCCCGCACATCGGCGGCAACGCCTCGGCCTTCGAGCCGCGGATCGTCAAGCTCCTCGCCAGCCAGCTCAAGGCGCTGGCCAGCGGCGACCGGCCGGCGAACCTGGTCCAGTCCGGACCTTTCTGATACGGCCTTAAACCCGCACGCACCGTCTCCTTTGCATCCACTCACCAGGAACCGCACAGTCATGAAAAGCAGGGCACTCGTCCACAGCAACTATGAATCCCGTCTCCTCGCCGCCCAGCCCCGGGGCGGTCAGCTGCCCTCGGCCGCAACGGCTGCACGGACACCCGGCCGGCTTGCAGCGGAACAGTCATCCATAAAGCCGGCACCGACGGCGTACCAACCTCAGCTGGCTCGCTCGCCCAGAACGTGAGGGTGCGTCGAGGCGGGAAGTGTGCGCACTGCCCGCACTTTCCGCCTCGCCACGCGTTTTCCCAACCGCTACCACATGCAGCACGGCAAATTGCCGGGCCGGGCAGACGTCACCTATGAACCGGGGTGATATGAAACGGCCGTAGCCACCTGCGGGAGACACTTCAGCCTTGAGTGCGGGGCTGGAGAAGTGCGTGGGTCTCGTGGGTCGTCAAGGCAGCAACGGGAAGCTTTGAGGGCGCTGATGCCGATGCCCGCAGTCCGTCCAGTACGATCCAGAGGTAGCGGCGGTACAGTCGGTCGGCATCATCGCGACCCTCGGGAGCTGACCCGCTCTGGACCGTGCCTGAGATGTCGGTTAGGGCGATCTGGAGGAAAATCAGGTCCGTGCCGGTGACGTCCTCGCGGAGCGCTCCGGCCCCGCGCGCGCGGTCGGCCACCTGGTCAACCAAGGGTGCGAGCCGGTCTCGTTGCTGGTCGTAGTGGTCGGGCCACGTTCGCCCTGCAAGCATCTGCGCCATGCCTCGGTCTTTGGCTTGCGCGGCAAGGGACTTTTCAAGGTATTGCACCAAGCCCTCCCAGGGATCCGGAGCGGCCACTGCCTCGCGCAGGATCGCCTCCAGCTCGTCGACCTGCTGCTGCCAGATCGCCTCGATTAGTTCCTCCTTGTTGGCGAAGCGACGGTAGGCAGTGCCCACGCCAACCCCGGCGTGGTGGGCCACGTCGTTGAGCGTGGCAGCCAGTCCACGCCGGGCAAACAGGTCCCGGCCAGCAGAGATAAGAAGATCGCGATTACGGGCGGCGTCCTTGCGCAATGCCTGAGTATCCATCATCCGAGTCTAGTACAAGTGGATGCACGGTATCCGAATAACTGCTAGCGTAGTTCAAGCGGATATAGATGATCCGCTTCCTCGGGTTCGATGTTCGCCAGCGTCGCCCACCCCTTTGGCTTTTACTTCCTGAAAGGACGCATCGTTATGTCCACCACGCATACCCTGTCCGAAACCGCCGCAGGAGCGGCCATCATCAGCCCGCCAGGCCGGCAGCGGCTTCCTCTGATCGTATGGATGCTCGGCGTCGTGACGTTCGTTATGGGCACCACAGAAATGATCGTCGCCGGTCTTCTGCCCCAGGTCGCCTCCTCGCTTGAGGTGACCATCGCCCAGGCGGGACTCCTCATCACCGTGTTCGCACTGGGAATGGTGATCGGAACGCCTGTCATGGCCATCGCCACACTGCGCCTTCCCCGGAGGGCAACGCTCATCATGGCGCTGGTTTTGTTCGCAGTGGCACATGTCGCCGCCGCCTCCACTGACGTATTCGCTGTCGTGCTCGTTGCCCGGTTCGCGGCGGCCGTGGCCACCGGTACATTTTGGGCCATCGGCGCTGTTGTCGCGGCAGCGGCCGCAGGTCCCGGGGCCGGAGCGAAGGCGATGGGCATCATGGTAGGCGGGGTCACCCTCGCAACAGTCCTCGGTGTGCCGATCGGTACCGCGGCCGGCCAGTTCCTGGGTTGGCAGGGACCCTTCTGGGGACTGGCCTTCCTCGCTACTGCCTGCGCAGCCCTCCTGTGGAAGGTGCTCCCTGGAAACAAAACCTCGGAGGGGGAAACAAACCTTCGCGCCGAATTCAGTCGGCTGCGCAACGCCCGCCTGTGGTCCGTTTACGTGGCAACGGCGCTCATCCAGGCTGCCTTCCTTGGCGTCTACAGCTACATCGCTCCGCAGCTGACCGAACGCGCCGAACTGGCAGAAGCAGTGGTACCCCTCATCATGATCGCCTACGGCGTCGGTGCCCTGACCGGCACCACGATTGGTGGCCGATTCGGTGACCGCCGCCCCTACACGGTCATCGGTGCAGCCGTGGCAGGTCTGCTGATCACTATGACCGTGCTCCTGCTCTGGGGCGGCAACGCCCCCGTTGCGATCGTGTTTTTCACCCTTATGGGCATGTTTGGATTCGCTGCGAACCCGACACTTGTCTCCGAGGCACTGCGTGCAGCAGGACCGGACGGCGTACTCCCGATCGCGTTGAGCAATTCGTTCTTCAACATCGGTGTTGCCGTTGGCTCCGGGCTTGGTGGCGTCGCGATCGCGTCTTCCCTGGCCGAACAGGGCGTACCGGCCGTCGGCCTGGCCCTGACAATTGCCGCCGCCGTGCCATGCATCGGCCTCGGCCTCACCGCAAAAAAGACCCAGCGCCCGCGGCGCCACACCATGACGTAGACCACGCACCGACGATCGCGGGGACCTGAACAGACCAACACCCTTAACAACGGTGTGACCATGCCAGCCCTCACCCCAGGCGAACTTCAAAGCTCCCCCAAGGAGAACACAGGCGCCGTACCGGCAGCCACGCAGCCGGCTACCGCGTTATCGACACCGGGTCCGGCTATTTTGTTGCACCTGCCGCAGCGTCATGTGGTCTGCTGGAAGCACGTCCCGTCCCACTCCGAGAGGTCCGCCATGCAACCGTTCCCGACCCCTCCGCGAGAGGTCCTCATCGGCGACGCCGCGGCATTCGTCGGCGTCACTCCCCGGACGATCCGCCACTACCACCAGGTTGACCTGTTGCCCGAGCGGGAGCGGGGCGGCGACGGCCGCCGGCGGTATGGCTACCCGGAAATCATCCGGCTGCTCTGGATCCGTCGAATGGCCGACGCCGGGATCGCCCTCGATGACATCCGCGACGCCTTCGACGGCGGCAAACCGAGCGGCGCCGACGACGAGGACGGGATCGCAGGCGTCCTCGCGCGGCTGGAGGACACCCTCGCCGCGCAGGAAGCCGAGCTCCAGCGGAAGCGCGCCTCGGTGCAGCGCATGCGGACCCTTGGCAGCAGGCTGGGACTGCTCGATGATCTCGTCTCCGACCGCCTTGAGGGCGCACCCGAGGGCTCGCTGCGCCAGGATGACCTGGACGTCCTGCTGGTCACTGAGCGGATCTTCGGTCCGCTCGGCGCGGCCGTCCAGGCCGGCCGCTTCCTCGCCCTGGCTGCCGATCCGTCGCTGCGTGCGGAGTCCGACCGCGTCGAGGCCGCCGAGGAGGCCCTGGACGATACGGTCGCCGTCGACGACCCCCGCGTTTCGGAGGTGGCGGCCGAGCGGCACGCCTTCGAGACCGCGCTGATGCGCGTTATCGAGGAGTCCGGTCAGCCGGCGGAGGATGACGCTCTCTTCGACGCTTGGGACGAGCTGCACCCGCTCGATGACGCTGATCCGGCGCCTGACCCCGACCCGGCAGAGGGCTCCCGCGTCAAGAGCGCGGCGGAGACTATCTGGAACATGCCCTACGACTTCTCCCCGGCCCGTCTGCGCTGTATGGAGCTGGCGGTGCAACTCGGCGCTTCGGCGACGCCTGCGCCCTAAGCGGGGCCTGCAGCATCGGCATGATCCGCGCAAGACGCATCGTTCTGCTGCATCGTGCACTTCACGCGCGCCTCCCCCACCAACTTGAGGTGTCCGCGGTTCAGTCGCGACGCTGTCCGGCTCCGGCCGTCGCATCGCGTGGTGTGCCGCATGGGAGGAGCAGGGCGGCTGTGTTCGCAGCGACAATGAGGGCTATTCCAACCCATTCGATAGTGCCGAGTTCTTCGTGGAGGAGTATCGCTCCGATGAAAGCGGCCAGGACAGGGTTGATGCTCATGAGGATCCCGAACAGGTGTGCGGGGATCTTCCGGAGCGCAATCAGGTCAGCGACGAATGGGACCGTCGAGGCCAGGACGCCGGCACCGACAGCACAGACCAAAGCGAACATGTCCGGGCGGGTGGTGATGAGTATCCAGACGCCGATGGGTAGGAACAGGACGGCGGAGATTCCGGTTGCCGTGGCTGTGCCCTCCACTCCGGGGATGCGGGAGCCGATGGTCCTGTTGAGCAGAATGTAGGCAGCCCAACTGCAGGCGGCGATCAGGCCGAGCCCGACACCCAGGTAATCAGTAGTTGGTTGGGGCCGGGTGATCGCCATGACGCCGGCTGCTGCGATGGCCGCGCAGATCGCACTGTTCCTGGTCCGGGTACTTAGGAGAGCGACCGCCAGAGGCCCGCAAAACTCCAGTGTCACCGCCAAACCGAGACCGATGCGTTCGACGGCCAGGTACAGGGTCAGGTTCATGATCCCGAACACCAACGCCAGGAGCAGGACCGGCCACCATTGAGCCCTGGTCAGATCCCTGATCCGTGGCCTCACGACCGGTAGCAGGATCATGGCTGCGACGAGCTGGCGGACGGCGACGACACCGAGCGGACCCATGCCAGGAAAAGCCAAGGACCCACTGGCCGCCCCGAGCTGGTTCGAGAGCGCACCACCCAAAGCGGTCGCGATACCAGCGATCCGGCCACTTCCTGCCCGCTGCGTGTTGATCATGCTGCAACTTTGCAAGCCGGTCACCTGCTGCTCATAATGCATGAATCTACACATTGATGCGTTATGCGCATGAGTACACTGCAGGAATGGAAGTCGAACTGCGTCACCTGCGATCCCTGGTCAGCGTCATCGATACGGGTACTTTCACTGACGCCGGCATCGAGCTCGGCATCTCCCAGACCGCTGTCTCACGAAATATCGCCGCACTGGAATCAGCCCTTGGGGTGAGGCTCCTGCATCGGACGACCCGTAGTGTCTCCCCCACCCCAGCTGGTGAACGAGTACTCCGCCACGCCCGCCGTGCCCTCGCCGTGGTGGCTGATCTGCGCCAGGAAGCACTGGATGGGGCGAGTTCGATCCGGGTCGGGTACGCGTGGTCGGCCTTGGGCAAGCAAACCCTGGAATTCCAACGCCAATGGGCCGTAGCCCTTCCACACCATGAATTGCGCCTGACCCGAACAAATACACCCACCGCAGGACTGCTTGAGGGCACCAGTGACTTGGCGATACTGCGCCGCGTACCGGACACGACACGCCTCGAAATGGTTCTGATCGGTGTCGAGAAACGTTACTGCGCGATATCAGTCGATGACTCCCTGGCCACGAAACGCACGGTGACCCTCGCCCAGGTCGCCACGGCCCCGCTGGCGATCGATGACCGAACCGGAAGCACCCGACTCGACCTGTGGCCCGATGGCGGCCACCCGCACCACACCATTCCCACCAGCGACGTCGATGACTGGCTCACGGTTATCAGCAGCGGTAAAGCCCGCGGAGTAACCGCAGAATCAACAGCCCACCAGTACCGACGCCAAGGCCTCACCTACCGGGCCGTCCGCGACGCACCCCCCGTACCTGTTTACGCTGCCTGGACGAAAAAGGACCCGCCCGCAAGACTGCAGGACATCATCGCCCTCCTCGCAGGCCTCTACCTCTGACCCCGCCGAAACTCCGTGCATTGGAGCATCCTTCACGGTGCGTTTGGGGACGCGCTGTTAGCGCGGAGCGCCTGCCAGGTCACCGGTGATTCTGGCAATAACCTCCGACGAGACGGCAAGCATCTTTGTATCGAGCACAGCCATCGGCGCATAGGCCTTAGCGGCATCAGCCTTGAGATCTTCGGACAGAGCGAGCGCCGCGACCAGCAAATGAAGGCGCCGACTACGGTGTGCTGGAAGGACTTGGTGCCGGACCCGTGGAGGCGGACGTTCTGGGCGGCCCACATGCTCCGGAAGTCCTCGCTTTGGGTGGAGAGCTCTCCGATGAGGTCGGTCAGGTCCCGGTTATGGGGGTCCCGTGCAGCCTCCTGCCTCAGGATGGCAACAATGTCCTGGGCCATGGGCTCCCAGTCCACCACCTGGCCGGGCGCCGCAGGATCGAGGAAGAGGAAGCGGGCGAAGTTCTGTGGCTGCTCCGGCTCGTCCCCGTTGGGGTGGTAGAGCGCGCGGGCCAGGGATCCCAGGATGCTGTCGGAAACGCCAGTGAGGTTCCCCCGTTCGAGCCGGTTGTAGTAGTCAACGCTCATTCCTGCGAGCATGGCGAGTTCCTCACGGCTGAGTCCCGGCACGCGGCGCAAACCCACCGTAGACCGTTAACCCCGCCATATCAGGTGCAACAAACACATCCAATCACCGAAAGGGTAAAGTCCCGCCCGCTCATGCAGTCAGTCAAGTAGCGCGACGCCAAACTCGGCGACGACGGCCCGCAATTCCCTGAGGTAGAGCTGTGCCTGGTCGGTCAGCGGGATCGCTGCGTGGCCGATCCAGCCGATCTCTATGCGTTCGTCAACGTCGAGCGGGATGGCGACGATCTCCGGGTCGAGCTGCCCGCTGATGATGCCGGTCGAGATCGTGTAGCCGTGGAGCCCGATCATGAGGTTGAAGATCGTGGCCCGGTCAGAGACCCGGATCTCTTGCTTACTGGACATGGTGGAGAGAATCTCCTCGGCGAAGTAAAAGGAGTTGTTCGCACCTTGATCGAAGGTTAGCCGCGGCAAGCCGGCGAGATCGGCGAGAGTCGCACGCTCTTTTGAGGCGAGCGGATTGTTCCGCGAAATGAAAATGTGCGGATCGGCGAGGAAAAGCGGAGTGAACGCGAGCCCGGATTCCCGGAGCAGTTTGTCGATGATCTTCCGGTTGAAATCGTTCCGGTAGAGGATGCCTATTTCGCTGCGGAGCGTCCGGACATCCTCGATGATGTCCCAGGTACGGGACTCACGGAGCGAGAACTCGTACTCTGCCACATCAGTGGCCTTGACCATCCGGACGAAGGCGTCCACCGCGAACGAGTAGTGCTGCGTTGACACCCCGAGCAGGCGTCGCCGCGGTGGCCTGCCAAGGTAGCGCTGCTCGAGGAGAGCAAACTGCTCAACGACCTGCCTCGCGTAGCCGAGGAACTCCACCCCGTCGGCGGTGAGGGTGACCCCGCGGGCGGAGCGAGCCAGGAGCCCACGGCCCACCCGGGCCTCAAGGTCCTTCATCGCTGCGGACATTGTCGGCTGCGCCACGTAGAGAAGATCGGCCGCCGCGGAGATCGACCCCTCCGCTGCAACTTCTATGAAATAGCGGAGCTGCTGCAGGGTCAATCCGCTCGAAATCTGGGCCATAGGAAAATTCTATATGAATGCATAGTAGCCACGAGTTACTTGATACCTCTCGGAAGGCTGCACTATGGATGCACCCCCTTCGGAAAGGCCGTCTCCGGCCCATCAACGGATTGGCAGCACATGGCAGACGACTTCACCTTCAGCATCACCACCACCCCCTTCAACGAGGAATACGCCCCGTCGGAAGGCTCCCGGATCACCACAAATTTTGCCAACCTGGCACGGGGCGAGCACCGCCAGGAGAACCTCCGCAACGCCTTGACCATGATTCGGCGACGCTTCAACGATCTCGCAAGCTGGGACAACCCGGACCGGGACCGTTACACGCTCGAACTTGAGATCGTTTCCGTGCAAATAGAGTTCACGGCGGAGGGTACAGATCAGAAGTTCCCCCTGTTCGAGGTTCTCGACATCCAGATCGTCGACCAGCTAAACGGGGTCCGCCACCAAGGGATCGTGGGGAACAATTTCTCCTCCTACGTCCGTGACTTCGACTTCAGCGTCGTACTGCCAGCGGCAGCAACGGAGTCAGGCAAGCCCACCATCCCCGGGGACTTCGGCGATCTGCACGGAAAACTGTTCCAGCAGTTCCTCGATTCCCCGGCATGCCAGGAACGCTTCCCGCAGCCGCCAGTGGTGTGCATCAGCGTCTCCACGACCAAGACCTACCGGCGAACGGAGAACCGCCACCCGGTCCTGGGCGTCGAATACCAGCAGGACGAGTTCTCACTGACGGACGCCTACTTCGCAAAGATGGGGCTGCAGGTCCGCTACTTCATGCCGCGCGGCAGCGTTGCGCCACTCGCCTTCTATTTCCGCGGCGACCTGCTCAACGATTACTCCAACCTGCAGCTCATCGGCACGATCAGCACCATGGAGACGTTCCAGAAGATCTACCGCCCGGAGGTCTACAACGCGAACTCCGCCGCCGCCGTCGTCTACCAGCCGAGCCTGGGAGAGCAGGATTACTCGCGGACCCAGATCGATTACGACCGCGTCGAGCGCAGTCAGCTCGCGGTAACCCAGGCGAAGTACACCGAGGAACACTTCATCACGCCCCACAAAGATCTACTGGACCAGTGGACCGCCAAGTACCCCGCACTCGTCAACTGACCCACGGAGAATCGTCAATCATGAACACACTTTTGCCCACCACCGTTGTCGGAAGCCTGCCGAAACCATCGTGGCTCGCACAACCGGAGACTCTGTGGTCCCCGTGGAAACTGGACGGGGATACGCTGCTCGAGGGCAAGCAGGATGCACTGCGCATCGCCATCCACGAGCAGAGCCGACGCGGTATCGACATCGTCAGCGACGGCGAACAAACGCGCCAGCACTTCGTCACAACCTTCATCGAGCATCTCAGCGGGGTCGACTTTGAACAGCGCAAGACCGTGCGCATCCGCGATCGCTACGACGCGAGCGTGCCGACCGTCGTCGGAGCCGTGCGCCGCGAGCGGCCGGTATTCGTCGAAGACGCTAAGTTCCTCCGCGCAACCACCGACCTGCCGATCAAATGGACTCTTCCCGGTCCAATGACCATGGTGGACACACTTTACGATGACCACTACAAGAGCCGCGAGAAGCTGGCCTGGGAGTTCGCTGCGATCCTGAACCAGGAGGCGAAGGAACTGGAGGCGGCCGGCGTGGACATCATCCAGTTCGACGAGCCCGCGTTCAATGTCTTCCTCGACGAGGTCAAGGACTGGGGCGTGGCTGCGCTTGAAAGAGCGGCAGAAGGGCTGCGTGCGGAGACCGCCGTGCATATCTGCTACGGCTACGGGATCAAGGCCAATAACGACTGGAAGGCGACGCTCGGCTCGCAGTGGAGGCAGTACGAGGAAACGTTCCCGCTGCTTCAGGGCTCCAGCATCGACATCATCTCGCTGGAATCCCAGAACTCCCACGTGCCCATGGACCTCATCGAGCTCCTCCGCGGCAAGAAAGTCATGCTCGGGGCAATCGACGTCGCAAGCGAGACCATCGAGACCCCAGAGGAAGTCGCCGACACCCTCCGCAAGGCCCTGCAGTTCGTCGATGCGGACAAGCTCATTGCCAGCTCCAACTGCGGCATGGCACCGTTCCCCCGGGACATCGCACTGGCCAAGCTGAGTGCTCTCAGCGCAGGGACGAGAATCGTTCGCGAGGAACTCGCCAGCTCCACCCCCAGGGCGTCATAACGATGTTCCACGCCTACCCCGCAGATACTTGGCTCGAGGCTCCGAAGCAACGCTTCCCGTCCACCCTCTCGGCCGAGGAATTCAAGTCACTGTTCCGTGGCCACCCGGGAGGTGTCGCCGTCGTCACGGCGGATGCCGGCGAGGGACCGGTGGCGCTGACGGTATCGTCGGTCGTGTCAGTGAGTGCGGAACCTCCGTTGCTGATTTTCTCGGTCTCGGCACTGTCCTCGGCGTCCGAAGTGCTTTCGCGCGCCGAAACCGTCGTCGTGCACCTGCTTGACGCGCACGACGTCAACTTGGCGAAGTTTGGAGCGACGCCCGGCGTCGACCGCTTTGACCAGACGCACCGCTGGTCGTCCCTCGCAACCGGCGAAGCGGTGTATGACGATGTCCGCGCCTGGGTGCGCTGCGCCGTCATCAATCGCATGGAGGTGGGGACCGCCACCATCATTGCCGTTCACGCCCTGGAGTCCCGTGTGATGCGTGACGTCCAAGCGGGTGAACCCGGCGACGCGCTGGTCCACCACAACCGTTCGTGGCACCGTCTGGGCGAGCATTCCAAGCTGGAAGGCTGAGCGACGCGCCACCAATGCGAGGCGGTAAGGCTAACGGCTCACGACGGCGGGAGGTAAGGCGGTTTCTAGGGGTCGTTGCAACACCGTTGGTGGCTAGGTGGTTGTTAGTAGATCACGCAGGCGCTCGGCCGGGGTATCCCAGCCGAGCGTTTTGCGTGGGCGGGCGTTGAGTTCCTGGGCGACGTGCTCGAGGTCTTCGGGTCCGTAGACAGAGAGATCGGTGCCTTTGGGGAAGTATTGCCGGAGCAGCCCGTTGGTGTTCTCGTTGGAGCCGCGTTGCCAGGGGCTTGCTGGGTCGCAGAAGTAGACCTGTATGTCTGTGGCGAGAGTGAAGGATTTGTGGGCTGCCATTTCCACGCCCTGGTCCCAGGTCAGGGATCCGCGGAGGTGGGCCGGCAGGGTGGACATCGTGGCGATGAGTCCGTCCCTGACGGATTCCGCGGTGTGATCGGTTGGCAGGTGGACCAGCATGACGTAGCGGGTGGAGCGTTCGACCAGGGTTCCGATCGCTGACTGGTTCAGCGCCCCGGTGATTAAGTCCCCTTCCCAATGTCCGGGCACTGCCCGGTCCTCGATTTCGGGAGGCCGTTCGGAGATCATCACCATGGGATCGACGAACCGAGGCCGTCGCTCGTCGCCGTTTCTGTGAGGCTTCCGGCGCGCCCGGCCGGTCCGCAGGGCGGTCGCGAGTTCTCTACGCAGCCCGCCCCGGCCCTGAAGGTAAAGCGCCTGGTAGATCTTCTCGTGGGTCACGCGCATCTCCTGATCATCGGGAAAGTCCCTGATCAAAGTCTTGCTGATTTGTTCCGGCGACAATCGCAGGAGCAGTTTCGCTTCGATATGGTCACGCAGCCGGGGCAGGACCAGGATCTTGCGTTCTTTTGGTCTTGGCCGGCGGGAGGCAGCTTTGCGGTGGGCTGCGTAGGGTTGGTACCCGATCACAGGCTGGCTATTGCGGGCGAACTCCCTGCTGACCGTTGATGGCGAGCGGCCGAGTGCGGCCGCGATGGCACGAAGTGATGCCCCGGAGGAGCGGAGGTCCCGGATCATTTCCCGGTCCTGCAGCGACAGGAACCGCCCGTCGAGGGTCTTGTCCAGAGCGTCGAGCCCTGGAAGGGATATGCCCCGGACGCCCGGGGTGGTGGTTGTGCTCACTTCACGTGTGTAGTCCACGGACCGCCCGCCAGGATAGATGCGTCCATTCCTGGTTTTGCGGATCCCAACGTCCCACTCCTCAGCTGTGGTCTGGTGGATTCCCAGAGCTGCTGCGGCCTCGCGCCGGGACATACCGGCATCCCGGAGGCGGCGGAAGTCTTCGCGCTGCGGTCGGTCAGAGCGTTTGCGGGCTCTCCCGGCTTTCTGCATCCACCGATAGCAAGTGTTCCGGTTCAACCCGAGTTCACTGGCAGCAGCGGTGACACTGCCGGCCCGTTGCAGAACAGTAAAAAACAGGTCCTTCTTTTCCTGCGTGTGCTTTTCTCGCCCAGCCCCAATCCCTGCCTTGTGGGTCCACTGATAGCACGTCATCTGATTGAACCCGAGCTCCTCCGCAGCAACTGCCACCGAGCCAACCCGGTCGAAAACAGCAAAGAAGCGGTCCTTCTGTTCCTGCGTGTACTTTCTCTTCCCCGACGCTTTCCTGATTAAAGACGGCACGGTCGTTGCAACTCCCAAAATCTAGGGATGTTGCAACGACCGCTAGAACCCAAGGAGCCTCCCGCCGTTGTCCTCCTTAACATCGGGGCGTCCACCGAAGCAAACCGCGCGGCTCACTCCTGCATGAGGCCTTGGACGGCTCCAACGTAGACATCGACGCGATGACCACGTATCGACAAGGACCGGAGGCCCACACCCTGCGAATGAGGTCGGGCCTAGGACCTGCCGGACGCACCAAGAAGAACCCGCATAACCCGAATCCAGAGCAAGCAGACGGCCCACCAGCCGATCCTGATCCTGCTCCCCCGCTACCAAACAGGCAACCCGCGGCGCCAGGCACACCCCGCGGTCAGTGTCAGATGGACGCAACCCCAAGCCATGTCAACACGCTGAGGCAAAAACTCCTCCGACGAGGGGTCATGCTGTGCCCGAGGCGGGACTCGAACGCGATTCCCGGCCTTGTCATTGCTGGAATCCCGCGGAAACATGCGGAATCCGGGCCAGTCCGGCCGCTGTACGAGGCAGTCCGGGGCCGAAAGTGTGGACATTGTCCACACCTCTTTATCACCCGCTTGGATGGTCCTCGTGGCGACGTCCTCAAGCGAGGCAGAACACAGGGCTACGCGGGCGGCGACGAGTGCATATTGGTTGACAGAAGTACCGACCGGCATCGAGCAAGACACTCTCATCAGATTCCCTCCTTTCACACATACATGGCGGTTCGATCAGGAGGCGACACGACGTTGCAGAACGTTCTGAAAGGATTGGCACCGAAGGGTCCCCAAACATCGGTGCCACGCTGGGCTAAGGTTCTTACCAGGCAAGCTCTGTTTATCAACGGCTCTCTGCGAACTGATGGCCACCTACCCGTTACTTGAATCCTCAATTCCCGCACATCCGCGACCGGCTCATGGCAGACATACCCGGCAACAACGAACCAGCCTCTCTGTTGTGGTCGACTTTGAAGACCTGAACCGATTCAGCGGCTCCTTAGAAGTCGCGCGATGCTGCGTCACCGGCATGGCTTGGTAACGCCGCAAACCGGCCCTTTGACGACACTGGTCCCGAAGGAAGTGGAGCCTGGGTCAGGCGAGCAACGCCCTGCCTCCATCTCACGGGCTGAGCCAGACAACCGCTCACAAGCGGAGCCCGGTTGCTGATCCCGTATCCATCGCACTACGAGATCGATCAAGAGGACAATCAGGGATCCTGCCTGCGCCCTGTTAGTAGTAGCGACTCATTACAGCCAACTGACACGAGCTCCCGTAAGCTGGGTCCCCCTCACATACTCCAGACGAACGAATACAAAGAAGTTATCGGAAAGCTCGCGTACTCGATCGTGGAGCTATAAGGGGAAATCGTGGAGCTGCGAGCCGAAATCGCCGGGCTACGCGGCGAGATAGGAACTAGGTAAGTGCAGGTCCTGTCTTCACTGCAATTCAACACACTTGGGCCCTGACGAGTTGTGGTCTTAATGAGAGGAGCAACTTCGAACCGGTGGTTGGAGATCGAATGCACTGAAGCGTTGAATCGGGCTCATCCCCCACCGCCAGGCCCTGTCATCCGAACACGGAAAGGGTTAGCGCCTGTGGCAGAACCTTGAATTTCATCGCGTATTAGCCGGGCCGTCTTTATGTCGGACCGTACTGGGCGTTAAGGCCCCTTCTGAAGAAAGAAAGACTCACAGCTATTGCGCGCTAAGCCGTCCAACGGGCACCGGACTTCCCGCGACGACGAGCCTCGAAAATGACCGTAGCCTTGGCCTTCTTCACAGATGATGAAATTGTCGTGTGCGGGGACGGCGACGTGATCACCGAGGGCAAGATGCTCCGTGGGAGCATCTTTACTGGCTTGGGTCGTGAGACTTTCTGAGCGCAGCAGATCAGTCGAGGAAATACGCGAGAATCTTTTCACTAGAGTCCAGAATTTCGTCAGCAGACACACCAAGTCCTCGGGCGAGCGCACCTGATCCTATAAGGGCGATCTCCACGTCCGGCGAGAAGGCCCGTTCGACTAGTCCGAGATAGGCGGCCATGCCCTGCTCTAGTGTCACTATGAGTTCCTGGTACTCGATCGCAAGCTGCTCGTCGAGCACTTGCTGCTCGAGGAAGTATCGTTCGATCAGTTCGGCCTCTCGTCTTGATAGAGACGATGAGAGGGCCCTGTAAATCAGGATTCCGACCGTGTTGCCAATGATGGCGCCGAGGACGGGAACAGGGATGAACGCCTGACCGACAAATGAGGACAGCGCGCTAACTGCAGCCTCAAGGGAGACCAGCTGTGAGTTCTCGATAAACTTCTGCTCGTCGATTTCGCCCCTGCGGAGCTTGTTCGCCTGTTCTGCGATACCGAAGGTAGCGGTGACAATGGAGCTGGCGACTGCGGCGGATGTGGCGGTGAAGTTGGTCAGTGCGTAGACGCTAATGCCCCTAGCTCCGCCCTTAATCGTGCCAAAGCCCGTTTCGCCTGCGATATTGAGCCAGTCTTGCTCACTGAAATCGCGAAGCCGTTTGCCCTGCCGGAGCTTCGCGACAACGGCCAGCATGAAAGCAGTCCCACCCTCGATTGCGGCTGCTGTGAGTGTGACCGTTGCTGCTTCTTGAAGATCCGGCCGGCTCTCTTGGTAGGACGTGTCACGGAGGGACTGGTCGGTGGAAAGCAGGGATTCTTGCTCCGCCGCCATGGTCGACTTGTAGACGTTCCGCTGTACCTCGCGATACTTCAGCGTCGAGGGTTCCAGAGATTCAATGCCGATCGATCCGTCCCTAAAGAACGACTCGATCCGCTGCCAGTCCTTGAAGGACGGTCCGCTACCGCTGCGCGACAGGAGCTCGCCCGCCTCTTCGGGCGGCATGGAGTACAGCTTCTGGATCACCTCGAAATGATCACCAGGGATCTGGTACTTGCCGCCGTTCAGCACGTAGTCGGGATACTTTTGGAGGTGCTCAGCGATTGCCCCTAGCGAGAATCGGCCGCCGGCAGAGACGAACTTCTGCTGGATATCGATACCGTTGCGCAGCAGGTCCACTGGTCCGTTGTCGTTCACCCACTGGTAAACGGACTCCTGCCCGAGAATCAGTTTTCGTGCATTCCCTATACCCACTTCGGCGATTTCCGCGATAAAGCCGTGCATGCCGCGCAGTCCACCGCGATTGGCAGTCACCACCTCCAGTTCGATCTTCCTGATGGCTTCATCGATGCTTCCGAGTGCCTTCAGGAGGTTCTCGTCCTGATGCCGCAAGGAACTGAGTAGCTCGTCTATGCGGAGTTGATTGAGATAGTTCACCCAGGAAGCAACCGCCTGCTCCTGGTTACTCCTAACGAACTCCGTCATACTCTTCGTCACCCGTGCCGCGCTCGATGCGCTTCCCCAGCAGGGCCGCGCACGATTTGGTGTTGTTTACCAAGACGCCCAGCTTCTTCTGTTGGGACTCGGAGAGCGAAAGGAAGTCCGCTCCAAAGCACACCAGCGCTTCGCCGTAGCCCTTCAAGAGTTCTTCGCGAATCGTTGTTGTCTTCTGGAGGAGGTCCCCGATTCGGGCTTGATCGGCTTTGACCAAGGCGGTGTTGTGTTTCACGTCAGTAAGCGCCGCCTGCTTTGCTTCTCGATTATCGAACTTCTTCTTTGCGAACAACGCGATTGACGTGAGGAGGGATGCTCCTGCGACGGTCCATCCTATGGGGCCGGCCAGTGCCAGCAGAGCTCCGCCTGCGGCACTGCCTCCACCACCCGCTGCCAAGGCGCCGCCTCCAAGCCAGGCAAGAGCGGCCTTGCTCGCAACTGCGCCGGAAAGCGTGGAGATCGCGGTGCCAGTCGAGGCAGTTCCGAAGGTGGTCGCCACCCACATTGCGGCTGTCGGCGCCACGCTGGCGATCGCAGCTCCCGCAGCAAACCCGGCGCCGGCGCCGGCGGCGGACTTCCGCGCTGCTTCGAGTTCCTGCCTTGCTAGCTCTTCCGCGTCCAGGAACTCGGCTTTGTTGAACTCGATTTCTTCAAAGGAGGCCTCGAATGACTTTGGGGTGTTGGCGATGCTATTCAGCAGCAGTTCGACGAGCTCGATCAAGTCTGTCGATCTCTCCCGCTGACGCAGGAGGGCAAGTCCTTCGTCGTTCATCGCAGTGAAGGCAACGTTGTACTCGGCTATGGGCTCCTCATATTGGTCCGGCATCCTTGCAGTCAATTTGTCGACCCCGTCTCTGGCGGCAAGCTTGACATTGTCAGCCTGCTCGATGAGCTGCGTCGAGGCGGTCCGCCAGACCCTCCCAATTCCATTTTTGGGATTGCTTGTATCGAAGCGGTCAACCACCATTTCCCCCTAAATTGATGTGCGTCTTGTCTACCAGGAAAAGAGTATCGACTCCGAGTGACAAGATTGGACGTGCCGCCTGCCGACCCGTTCACTTTCGAATGCGCTGCCGCCGACCTTGATAAAGCGGGCAGCGCATTTTGGCAAGTAGGCACGTCTAGCAGACGCTCTGTCCCCGCTCCGGGCTACGGCAAGTGGACAGGTGCGCCGTCCGGTGTCTCCAGGATGGAGAAAGCAAACTATCCGCGCCGAGCGCAGGGACAGCCGTCGTAGCTTGATCACGGAGGGGCATCATTTTGCAGGTGCCGTGGCGGACCTAGTGCGCACTGTCGTATTTACATGACAGTACTTCAACAGGCCGTAAGACTGTACCTAGTTGCCATTCACGTGGGACATTGCGACTCCCAGGCACAGATATTGCGAAAGCCCTTAGCGCGCGACTTTCAAAGGCTAGGCTCTGAGCTTGCGTTGGCTCCTAAGACCGGAAGCTCCAGTTGAATCCGTAGCGCCGGAACAGGAGACGCTGTTGACTTGCGTAATTCCGGGCGAGCTGTTTGACACATCAGCGACACGTTCGTGTTCCGTTGAAGGATCAACACACGCTGCTGCAACAATGTCACTCATTGATCCGATTGACTGCCGGCTGAACGCCGGGTGTGGGGGTAATGGTGGGTTTTTACGTTCGGAAGAGCCTGAAGGCAGGTCCGTTCAGGTTTAATCTGAGCAAGTCCGGGCTCGGCGTCAGCGCCGGTGTTCCAGGATTTCGCGTTGGTTCCGGTCCTCGTGGCAACTATGTACGCATGGGCGCCAGCGGTATCTATTATCAGGCTTCTGTCGGTGGCACGAAGCAGGCCGGACAATCTTTCGGGCCCCCCATCCTTCCAGTTTCAGCATCGCCGGATGTGGTCTTTGAGGACCAACGGGGTGCCAGCGTCCAAGCGCTTGCTCCTACATCGTCGGATGACCTCGTACAGCAGCTGAACGAGGCCGGAAAACGTAAACCACTGACTCGCTGGGTCGTCATCGCGGTCGTATTACTGGGCTTGATCACGATGCCTTTTGGCTTGCTTGTGTGGCTGCTCGGTATTCCTGCCATCTGGTGGGTTGTTCAGCGGGACCGCGCCAAACGGTCCGTAGTAATCTTCTATGACGTCAATGACGGGCATGCCCGCCAATTTCAGGCGCTTCTCGACGCTGGAAGTATCTTGGGGCAATCCCAAAAAATCTGGCGCATAAATGAGGCCGGGGCGTTGCAGTCCGGGCACCAACAAAAGGTCAACGCAGGCGCTTCATCCCTGGTTGGACGTTCCACCGCTGGCTTCAGCGTCACCGGCCCGCGGGAGCTGGTGACGAACATTGCCGTACCCGGCATAACTGCCGATAAGACGTCAATGTATTTCCTGCCGGACCGGATCCTCCTCTCGCAAAACGGCGCCTTTGCGGACGTCACTTTTGACTCGCTGCGTATACGTCAGCGGTTGACCAACTTCATCGAATCCCCCGGCGCGACTCCTTCGGACGCGGTCCAGGTTGGATCTACGTGGCAGTACGTCAACAAAAAGGGCGGTCCGGACCGTCGGTTCAAGAACAATCCGGTACTGCCCATCATGAAGTACACGGAGCTGGAGCTCGAAAACACCAACGGCTTCAGATGGACCCTGCAAGTATCCAGCGCCGAGGCGGCATCTCGATTCGCCAGGGAACTGAAATCAGCTGCAGACAACGAAGTCTCCATTCCCAGCCATGCACCCGCCGCTCCAGCGGCACCTCAGCCAAATATCACTCCGTCACCTGCGGTAAACGCCTTCACCCCAGCACCCCAGGCTCAACCCAAGCTAGCGAATCACCCGGCACCGGCCGTGGCGGTTCAGCGCAAGGCACGGTGGTATGGGCCGGAAGAGTCCCTGGATCTCGGCAATGGCGTCCGCATCCCAGGCATGATCTACGCCGGTCAGGAACTCACGTCCCCGCGAGGAGGCACAGAGCCGTCGCTGATCAACCCCACGCTACGGGTCGACTCCCGCAACCCGGACTGGGCAGGCCAATGCCTGAACTACTGGCCCTCCTATGCCGACATCACGCCAGCCGGGCGAGCCGCATACCTCTCATGGTTGGCCCAAGGCCGCCGCCTTCCAAATACGCCGATCGGTTACGTTTTTCTCTTCATGTACGGGCTTGAACGCCGCGTCCTCGTCGACATCGCCAAGCAACCAGAGCTGGCTTCCGAGCTGAGCGGCATCAGGGCGGAGATGTTGGCGCTGCTTGAGGTATACGAGGACTCAAGTGGGTCCTTCCGATCGTACGCATCCCGCTTTGTCGACGTCATCGACTTCATGATGCTGGAGGCTGAGGACGACTCCCCCAAGGTCCCGGCCCTGACAGAATCACGGTGGGACGTACCCCTAGCTCTCCGAGCCCACCTTGGCTCCTTCGCCGCCGACGGCAAGCCCATCCCCGCCGAATGGGCGATGGCATGGGGATGGTTCCACCCTGAAGTCGCCGTCCGCACACCGGCAACCCGCTGCCCCGAAGAATTCACACAACTGTTCCGCGTCCGCTACCAACAACGATTCGGCGACGGATTCACCGTCCGGCCCGGCGCATCGAGAGTGCAGCTCAGCTACACAACAGCCAACTCCCAAATCGGCGGCGCCACCATGACCATGGGAGAAATCGCCGACGTCTTCAACCAGCGTGCACCACAAAAGAAGCTCTCAGCCTTATTCGACGACGTCACCGCAGAACTGGACCCATACAGTCGCTGGCTAGGCCGCAACACCGACAAAACAGAAACCCTTGCGGCAGCAGCACTCCTGCCGAGGGACCTACTCGTCGACGCGGAAGGTCCGGTAGGTGCCTTCCGAAGCTGGGTGACACAAAAACTCGCAGAACACCGAAGCGTGGAAATGACAGGTCAGGACCTGTTCGAACACTGGCCCCCTAACAACGGGGAGAAACTCTCCAAGCCCGAAGCGGTTAACCTTGCGACACTCCTCGACGGCTTCGCCATCGGGCTCGAACCCGACGTACGTTTCGGCGGCACTGCCATCACTCCCGAACTCCCCGTCGTCCTCTTTCACACGGAGCCCGGAAGCCCCCACTCTCCAACACCGTCGTATAGCACCGCCCTGACCATGACGCACCTCGCCGCCGCGGTAATTACGGCCGACGGCGACATCTCCCCCGCCGAGCTGGACCACCTGACTGCCCACATCGAATCTTCCCTGCAGCTAACCTCAGCCGAACGCACTCGGCTCCACGCACATCTCCAGTGGCTCGGGGCATCAGAGGTGAAACTCACCGGACTGACAAAACGGCTCAGCACACTCACCACAACGCAGAAAGCAGCTTTGGGAGACATGCTGGTGACCGTCGCAGCCGCTGACGGACAGATCGCGCCGAGTGAAGTGAGTACCCTCCAGAAGATCTACAAACTTCTCGACTTGGACACCGCCGTCGTCACCAGCCGCCTCCACGCAGCTATGTCCGCACCGAACCCAGCCGCAGCGGGACCGGTTACCGTGCGTCAGGCAGGAAAACCTGATCCGGGAGTTCCCATCCCCGCGCCCCTACCTCTGACTCAGGATGCGCCGCCGGCCAACACGTACCTCCTCGACTCATCGACGATCCAAGCAAAGATGGCCGAAACCGCGGAAGTCTCTGCACTTCTTGGTGACATCTTCAGTGAGGACGATCCGGCCTCTGCCGAACCACAGGCACAACCATCCCCCGCACCAAGTCCATCCGTCTCGGCGCCAAGCAACCAGCCCAGCTCAACCATCGGGGACCTGGACGCATCTCACTCCGACCTCGTCCGCGCACTTGCCGGGGTCACGCAACTCCCCTGGGCCGACTTCGAAGACCTCTCCGCACAGCACGGTTTACTGCCGCAAGGTGCCATGGACGCCGTTAACGAAGCAGCACTGGACGCCGCCGACGAGCCGCTCCTTGAAGGCGACGAAACCCTCACCATTAACCCGACCGCACTGCAGGAGCTCCTGGCATGACCGTCTCGCCTCAAACCACCATCCGACCACGCGAACGTGACGCGCTCCTGCAATCCCTGCGCGCCGGCGTCGTTCCCAGAATGGGACAACAACACGTACAGGTAGGACGGGTCAAGGAAGTCAAAGCACTCCTGTCCGATATCAACAGGATCAACGACGGCGGCTCGGGCAGCCGTTTCATCATCGGAGACTACGGCTCAGGTAAGACCTTCTTCCTACACGTCGTGCGATCCATCGCGCTTCAGCAAAAACTCGTCACCGTCCATGCCGACCTCTCCCCCGACAGGCGCCTTCACGCAACCGGCGGCCAAGCCCGCAGTCTCTACGCCGAACTCATGCGAAACATGGCCACACGAGCCAAACCCGACGGCGGCGCCATGTCCAGCGTCGTGGAGCGATTCGTTTCGCAGGCCCTGACGGAATCCCGGGACACCCGTGTACCTGTCGAGAGCATCATCCGCAGAAGCCTGTCTGAACTCTCCGAGCTCACCGGCGGCTACGACTTCGCCGAAGTCATCGCCAAATACTGGCAAGGACACGACACCGGCAACGAACAGCTCAAGTCCGATGCTGTTCGGTGGCTGCGAGGAGAATTCGCCACCCGTACCGACGCTCGAGCAGCCCTTGGCGTCCGAACAATCATTGATGACTCCAATTTCTACGACCAACTCAAGCTTCTCGCACGCTTTGTCCGCCTGGCTGGCTTCGGGGGGATCCTCGTCTGCCTCGACGAGATGGTCAACCTTTACAAGCTGGCCAACACACAAGCTCGAAACTCCAACTACGAACAAATCCTCCGGATACTCAACGACTCCACCCAAGGCAGCGCAGCAAGCCTTGGTTTCATCTTCGGGGGAACACCCGACTTCCTGCTCGATCCCCGCCGCGGCCTCTACTCTTACTCCGCATTGCAATCTCGCCTGGAAGAAAACAGCTACGCCGTCGACGGACTCGTGGACTACTCCGGACCCGTCCTGCGCCTGGCCAGCCTGACGCCGGAAGACTTCTACGTCCTGCTGACCAAACTCCGGCATGTCCAGGCCGCCGGAGACGAATCAGCCTACCTGATCAGCGACGAAGGCATCACCCAGTACATGAACCACTGCGCTCAGCGCATCGGAGACGCGTACTTCCGAACCCCCCGGAACACGATCAAAGGCTTCCTCGACCTGCTGGCGGTGCTAGAACAAAACCCAGACCGCGCCTGGGAGGACCTCGTGACGGGCATCAACATCCAACGGGAGTCCAACCCGGACCTAGCTCCGTTGGCTCCCACCACTGACCCTTCTTCCGTACCCACCCGAACCCGCGATATTCTCTCTGACCAGAACCCAGCCGACGACCGCCACACAACGAACGACACCGATGACGACCTTTCAGTCTTCAAGCTCTAGGGCCTCAGAAGCCCACACAGCGTTTAATCGGCTCCATCGAAGTGTTCAGTCGTGGATTTGGGAACAGAAATGGGAGCATCTGCGCCCTGCCCAGGCCGAAGCGATCGACCCCATCCTCCGCGGCGATACCGACGTCATCATCAGTGCAGCTACCGCCTCAGGCAAAACAGAAGCGGCCTGGCTACCAATCTTGTCGTCCTTAGCCGCGGCTCGGGACAGCGAAACGCTGCTCAATGGGGTGAAGGCACTTTACATCTCCCCCTTAAAGGCCCTGATCAACGATCAGTACGGCAGGCTCGAATCCTTGGCCGAAAAAGTGGATATGCCGATTCATCGCCGCCACGGAGACGTAGGCGACAGCGCCCGCCGTGCCCTCAAGGAATCACCCGACGGGCTCCTGCTCATTACCCCGGAATCCTTGGAAGCGATGTTTATTATCCAAGGGACTCGCCTCCCGGTCATGCTCAGCGGGCTGCAGTACATTGTGATCGACGAATTGCACTCCTTCATCGGCACTGAACGCGGAGCGCAGCTGCAATCGCTGCTGCACCGGGTCGAGCTGGCCATCCGCAGACGGATCCCCCGCATCGGGCTCTCCGCCACACTCTCCGACGCCTCCATCGCCGCGCGCTTCCTCAGACCAGGTAACGAACAAGCCGTCCACGTGATCGGGGGCCACGACGATGACGCCGCTGAGCTCCGCATGCAGCTGCGCGGGTACATCACCAGCGGCGGCGGTGTGTCCGACGGCGAAGATCCCACGGAGGTCGAACCCGACAAGCTGGCAATCGCTGACCACCTATTCCGGAACCTGCGCGGACAGGACAACCTGGTTTTCGCCAATTCGCGTGCCAATGTCGAAACCTACGCCGACCTCCTCAAAAGCATCAGCGACCGAGCACGGGTCGTGAACGAGTTCTTCCCCCACCACGGCAACCTGTCCAAGGACTTCCGCGAAAACGTTGAGTCCCGGCTACGGTCTGCCGGGACACCAACAACGGCCGTCTGCACCTCCACGCTCGAGATGGGCATCGATATAGGTTCCGCCGACGCCGTAGCCCAAGTCGGCGCACCGGGTAGTGTTTCCGCGCTGCGCCAACGTCTGGGAAGGTCAGGCCGACGTGGCAAACCGGCCACCCTACGCATCTACGTATCGGAACGGCCAGTCGATCAACGGACCCCTCCCGTCGACCAACTCCGTGCCGAGTTGTTCGAAACAGTCGCCACCATCGAACTGCTGCTTGAGAAGTGGTACGAACCACCCAATACCGACGGCCTTCACCTCTCCACGCTGATCCAACAGACTCTCTCCGTGATCGCCCAACACGGCGGCGCGACGGCGGCCGAGCTCTACAGCGCCCTCTGCACGGAGGGCCCCTTCAGCCATATTGATCAACCCATGTTCATCCAGTTGCTACGCAGCTTGGGAAACAACGACATCATCGTGCAGTCATCCGATGGCACCCTCCTGGCTGGAACCAAGGGGGAACGGCTCATCAACCACTACAGCTTCTACAGTGCCTTCCACACAGCCGAGGAGTATCGGCTCGTATCCTCGGGCCGCACGCTCGGATCGATCCCCATAGACCAGCCGCTTGTGGAAGGCGGCCTCCTGATCTTCGCCGGACGTCGGTGGCGCATCCTTGACGTCGACATCGCTGGCAAAGTCATCAACCTGACCAAGGCCGGAGGCGGCCGGCCCCCGTCCTTCTCAGGTAGTGGCATCCTAATTGCCGACGGCATACGTCAACGGATGAAGCAGCTCTACGAAACTCGGGATGTACCCGTTTACCTCGACGAAGCGGCACGAGCGCTCTTCCAGGAAGGCCGGGCCGCATACGACAGGCTTGGCCTCCGAGAGAGCCCTCTCATCACGTGGGGCGATGACACTATCCTGTTCCCTTGGGCCGGTGACCGGACCTTGAACACACTCCATGTCCTTTTCAGCAGCGAAAACTACGAGTCAACCCTCGACGATGTGGGAATGACGCTCCGTAAGACATCGCGTGTGCAAGCAGCTACCGCTCTCAAGTATCTGGCTGCCCTCCCCTCACCCGATCCATCTGACCTAGCGAGCAACGTCATTGTCAAAGAGCGCGACAAGCATGATGTATACCTTGACGACCAATTACTCACGCATTCCTACGCGGCCGCAGCGCTCGACGTCGAGACAGCGTGGCCACTTGTCAAACATTTGGCCGAGGCAACCACCCAATTTGCGGAAGACCTGACAAACTACCGGCCAAAATCAGTCGTCACGACGAACACCGAGCCCATGCTTGAACTAGCTGACGGCGGACCATATGCCGTGATCGATGTCGAAACAACCGGATTCTCACCGCAGCGGGACCGCATTGTCGAAATTGCCATCGTGCATGTTAACGAACAGGGCACCGTTCAGGGCACGTGGTCAACCCTCGTCGACCCTGAGCAAGCAACCGGCCCTAGCCACGTCCACGGGATCAGTGATCACGACGTCCGCAACGCCCCACGGTTCATCGACGTACTCCCTCACATTCAGCAAAAGCTAGCCGGACGAACTGTGGTGGCACACAACGCAGCATTCGACCTGGGATTTCTCAGGTCGGAGTTCCAGCGAGCGGGAGAAATGATCCCGCACTGGCCTCTTGTCTGCACGATGCAACTGACAAAGAGCTATCACCCCGGCGAGAGCGCCTCCCTGGCAGACACCTGCAAACGACTCAATGTCGAAACAGGAAAAGCGCACACGGCAGCCGCCGATGCCCTCGCCGCGGCTGGTGTACTTTCCTCATACATCGGAAGAGACCCTAAAGTCGCAGCTCGTCCCGCCTAGCCCATGCCGGCGACCGCTGACTAACCCGAGCATCACCGATAACGGCTCATATGTTGGGACCGGAAGCAGTTCGCTGGCCCATCCGACGCAGTTATCCCGCCAGACGATGTCACGTGCCGAATAGCGGGTCCCTTCACGTCATGACGCCGAACCCTAGCCTGCCCATGAATAGCCACAAGCAACAACACTGTTTGTCATTCTGATATCCGATCATCGTTGGGCGGTCCTCCGCGCAACCAGGCGCTAACGCGCCGGACCCGATACGGAGCCTTCGGTCGGCGATCCTGCGTCGCTATTCTCCTCCCGAAGTTTCCGGACCTGTCCCGGTCCACCAAGTTGCGCTCCAGTCTCTAGCTCAGCGACCAGGTCCCCTATCAGAGCGACGCGCAAGTCTAACGACCGCAAGGTAACAGACGAGGGTAAAGGACACGGACAATGAATGCGCTCACCATTAAGGACCCGGCCGACCTGCTCAGCTTCATCGGGCACACCCTAGGGTTCTGGCCCGAGGAAAGCCTGGTCTGCATCACCCTGGACAAAGGCAAGGTCGGCGCCACCCTCCGCATCGATCTCCCCCGCCAACCGGGAACGGAACTTCCCTACGCCAGGACTGTCAGTAGCTACCTCACCAGTGACACCAGCGCGACGAGCATCGTCTTCGCCCTCTACACCTCAACCCACTGCGAACCAGGACAACCGAAGCCGCACGCCGCTACCATCGCTGCCCTCACCGGAGTCCTCGCCGAAAACGACATCACCATCCGCGACGGAATCTTCGTCAGCGACGAAACCTACTCCCCCTACGACAGCGAACCCGGACAAGACATCAGCCTGCCCCTCAGCACCACTGAATACAGCCGCGTCAACGCCGAATTCATCTACCGCGGAAGCACCATCGAACCCACCAACCGAATAGTCCTCCCCACGCCGACCGACGAAGCAGACCACGCCATCGCCGTCGAGAAGCGCATGAAGACCATCCGATCACAGGCACCGCACCAAGCGGCGCTACAAGCCACCAGGCTCTGGACGACCATGCTGGACTCAAACGACTTCCCGACCGACGAGGACTGCACCACCCTCATCGCGAACTTCCAATTCCCCCACATCCGCGACCGACTCATGGCAGACATCCCCGGCATTGACGAACCACCGCAACACATCCTCTTCGCCCAAACTCAGTCCGCGCCCAGGTGGTCGCGCGTTGAGTGGGCACAACAACTCCTCCTCCACGTCTACACAAGAACCAGCCCACAACACGCCGCCCCGATCCTCACCACCATCGGCTACATCAACTGGTGGGAAGGCCGAGGATCCAAAGCCCACCAATATATGCAACTCGCCCTCGACACAGACCCCGGCTACCGCTTCGCACGACTCACCGACCAAATGCTCGGAGCCGGCATCATCGCAGGCTGGAACACCAACAAAAACACCGCCTACAAAACACGCCTCGATATGCCGTAGGTCGAGACCGCCGGTCAGCTTGCCGCTAGCTCGTCACGGCCTCCAAAAGACCATTTGTGGTTTGGCGGGGAGTCCGCGGCTTCGTCCAGAGGGCTAGCCCCACTCCTGATATTCCCTCTACTTGGCTTCCGGGATCATGCGTAGCCCCGCCGCCATCTGCCTTCGCAACATCTCTGACGGGACGCCGTCATGCGCTCGGAGTGCGAGTCCCTCGGAAAGCATGTTAATGGCGTGCGCGAGCGCGAGTGTGTCTGTCCCAGCGAGGATCTGGCCGCTTCGAATACCCAAATCGAGCTTGCCTTGAAAACGGCGCACTCCGTCGTCTCCGATAGCTGCGAGTGCGCGTGCGACGTCACTATCGCGGTCTTCCAAACTCACCGCAGAATGGACTACCAAGCACCCAAGGTGAGGCCCTGGCGCCGTTATCACGTCCACAAAATCTTCGAAGAATCGTTTGAAGGCTTCTACCACCCGAGGTTCTTGATCGAAGGTATCCCACACGGGATCCCAGAACGTGCGTTCGTACTGGTCAACGACGTTGATGAACAGCTGCGCTTTGCTGCCGAACGCCGCATACAGGCTCGGTGGGTTGATTCCGATGCCAGTGCACAACTGGCTGATTGAGGTCGCCTCGTAGCCATGCTCCCAGAACATGTCCATCGCGGCCTCAAGCGCCTGCTTCTCATCGAAGCCCCGACGTCGCCCCCGCGCGGCATCTCGGGGCTTCGCGTTGGACGTGGACATAAGCACCTCACGAGTTGACGAATAACTGTAGCGCTCACTACAGTAGCATCTGTAGCGACCGCTACAGAATGTTTCGAGCCCCAAGGAGTGCTAGTGTCCGAGAAAACCTACGTCCAGGAATACAACGCCGTGTTGGAGGCGCTGTCGAAGTACATCGAAGGGTGCGCCAAGGCTGACGGCTCCATCATGCGGCCGGCATTCCACGGGGATGCGGTGATGTTTACCGCGACCGAATCGGCAGTATCACGAGTGCCGATTCAAGAGCTTTTCGACGGGATCGAAAGGGACTTCAAGCCTTCGAACCCAAGCTCTGCCGTCGTAACCGTCGACATCGTGGGCAGTGTCGCCAGCGCGCGGGTCGACACCGATAACCTCGATGGTTTCCGCTTCAGCGACTTCTTCCACCTGCTGAAGACGGACGGTGAGTGGCAGATCGTTGCGAAGACTTTCCACACACACTCCACCCCTTCCTCCACCCCTTCGAGCTAACACACGCCCGGCATCGGGGCGAGCCCTGCGCGCCGCCCCGATGCCCCCATTCCAAGGGGCAGAGCACCCATCGGCTCTACCGCGCCCGGCACGCCCCCAGCTCAACCGGCCTTCACTGCACCATTTCAAGGAGTCTTCTTGTCCACAACACTTTTCGAGCCATACACAATCCGTGGCGTCTCTTTCCGGAACCGCATCGCGATGTCCCCGATGTGCATGCATTCCGCGACGGCCGATGGAGTCGCCACAGACTTCCACGTCATGCACTACGGATCCCGCGCCCTCGGCGGTGCCGGCCTGGTCATGACCGAGACCGCAGCGGTTACCCCCAACGGCCCGATCGGTCCTGGCGACCTCGGAATCTGGGACGACGCGCACATCCCGAACCTCCGCCGCATCGTAGACGCCGTCCACCTGGTCGACGGCCGGATCGGCGTGCAGATCGGCCACGCTGGACGACAACTCGGCCTCCCCGAACTGACTGCCGTCGCTCCCTCCGCGATCGCGTGGGGACCGGGCTCCCGCGTCCCTGAGGAACTCACCCAAGACGGCATCGCCGAAATCGTCGAAGCCTTCCGTACCGCTGCCGCTCGCGCCTCGGCGGCAGGGTTCGATGTCCTCGAGGTACATGCCGCCCACGGCTTCCTCCTCAACGAATTCCTCTCTCCCGTGTCCAACAAGCGCACCGACGAATACGGCGGAGACCACGCCAGCCGTTACCGCATCGTCCGCGAAGTCCTGGACGCAGTCCGCACCGAATGGAACGGGCCTTTATTCGTGCGGATCTCTTCCACCGACTATGTCGAGGGCGGGAACACCCCGGAGGACTTCATCGTCTTCGGCCGGTGGATGAAAGAGCAGGGCGTGGACCTCATCGACGCATCCTCCGGCGGCAGCGCACCCGTCAAAGTGTCCTCGTTCCCGGGTTTCCAGGTCCCCGCAGCGGAGCTCATCCGTCGGGAAGTTGGTATCCTCACTGGCGCCGTGGGGCGCATCGAGACCGGCCAGCAGGCAGAGGACATCCTCCGCAACGGCCGCGCCGACCTTGTCTTCATCGGCCGCGAGATGCTCAAGGATCCCTTCTGGGCACGCACCGCAGCCGACGACCTTCGACTCTCGATCCAACCACCGGCGCAATACACACGCTACGGCTCCGTATGGCAGCGCAGCCAGCCCCCGCTGCCCGCCGCCCCGCTCCACGAGACAGTCGCGGCGTAGGAAAAGGGTCCTTCTTTTCCGACCTGCCGAAGGACGTCTTTGGGTTCTACGAACCAAGCGTGAAGACGCCGGGTTATCCCCGGCGTCTTCACGCCAAGCTAAAGACCGGATTAGAGGAAGCCGATCGTTGGCACCGAGTTGCCCACCACATCACCGCGGCCCAAGATAGCAACTCGTTGTCGCTTTTTGGCCTTAAGATGGAACCATGGCCAATGAAGTGAATTCAGTGTCAGTTCCGCAAGGCGTCGCAGAGTACGTCAAGGGACTGATCCGACGAGGCGAACTTGGACCCGGAGACAGGCTTCCCCCGGAGCGGCAGCTTGCTGAATCCCTGGGTGTAGCAAGGGTGAGTCTCCGGGAAGCCTTCAGGCAACTGCAAGAGGAGGGCTACATCGTGGTTCGGCGGGGCAAGACCGGAGGCAATTTCGTCACGGCCTTGAGCCAGCCACTAGCAGAGTGGCGTCGCAGCATTCTGGAGCAAGAGGAAGAGCTCGACGACCTGACCACCGTGAGGGTTGCAATGGAGTCCCATGCTGCGACTCTGGCCGCCACGCGGCGAACTGAACACGACCTCGACGCCATGATGGCCGCCATCAACCAACAGGCCGCCGCTTCCAACCGGGCCGAATACAGGCTTGCAGATTCTGCCTTCCATGATGCAGTAGCAAGGGCGGCAGGGAGTAAGCGGCTGGAGGCTGCCATTCGAAATGCGCGCAGCGAGTTCTTCAGTCCGGCGGACATGCTGGAACATCCCGATCCCGTCGAGGATGATCAGCGTCAGCACAGACGTGTATTCGAAGCCATCAAGGACAGGGCTCCCCTGCTCGCACATGAAGCCATGCTGGATCACATCGAGCACACGCGCCACGAGATCCTGAGGATACTCAAATCTGAAACTGAGCAGGTCTCGTAGGTAGGAACATTCCTTTGGTGAGATCCAGGAACATTTGCCAGCTCACGGCACCGACTTCCCGGAATCGTTCATAAGCGAAAGCCTACAAAGAACGCCCGGCAGACCTCCCCTCGGGAAGCGCTGCCGGGCGCGGGACAACCAATCCAACGGTTGAATGTACTTCGTGGATAAATCCAGGGTTAGAGCCGGCCAGCCTCCACAATTTGGCGAAGGAACTCACGCGTACGTGGTTGCACTGGATCACCAAACACCTGCTCCGGAGGCCCTTGCTCCAGGAGCCGTCCCTGCTCTAAGAAGACGACAAGGTCGGATACTTCGCGAGCGAAGTGCATTTCGTGGGTTGCAAGCATCATGGTCATCCCATCCGCCGCGAGCTCACGAACGATGTTAAGGACCTCGGCAACCAGCTCCGGGTCAAGCGCAGAAGTGATTTCGTCCAGGAGCACAGCTTTGGGCTCCATCGCGAGTGTCCGCATGATCGCTACGCGTTGCTGCTGACCGCCGGACAGCTGCTCCGGGAAATAGCTTGAGCGATTTCCAAGGTTGACCCGCTCAAGAAGAGCGTAGGCGCGTTCACGTGCGACCTCTGGGCGAAGCCCCAGGAGTTTGATGGGACCGATGGCAACGTTATCCAAAACACTCATATGGGGGAAAAGGTTGAAGGACTGAAATACCATTCCCACCGTCCGGCGAAGACTGTTGACATTCACGCCGGGTCCACTGACCACGTCTCCGTCAATGCGGATCTCGCCTGTATCTATGGGCTCCAGGGCATTGATGCATCGCAGCAGGGTAGATTTTCCGGATCCGGAGGCACCAATCAGAGTGACGACTTGATGCTGCTCGACTTGTAGGTCGATACCTTGCAGTACGGTATGGGCACCGTAGCTCTTGTGTAGACCGACCAATTCAATGAAAGACATTATTTGCTTCCCTTTCGTCCACGGCGGGAAACGCCTCGCGCCAGCATCCCATCAACGAAGCGGGTCTGCGGGATAGTGATCAAGATAAAGAGAACGGCCACTACTGTGACTGACGAAAGGTTGAAGTTCGCCGATGAATAGAACTTGGCCTGGTTGAACGCGTCCATCGTGCCAATAATGTTTACCAGCGAAGTGTCCTTCTGCAGCGAGATGAACAAGCTGAGCAGGGGCGGGATGACCCCCCGCACGGCTTGAGGCAAGATGACGAAGCGGAGTGTCTTTCCGAAGGAGAATCCGAGCGAACGGGAAGCGGACCACTGTGACGGGTGGATGGCTTCTATGCCAGCCCTGTATGTCTCGGCGGTATAGGCGCTGAACGTCAGAGTCAGCGCAATAATCGCGAACCATTCCGGCGGCAGATCTGACAGTACGGGTAGCTGTAATAGAGGCAGGCCAAATCCCACCAGATAGATGACGATGATAGCCGGCACGGCGCGCAGGCAGTCGACATAGGCGATGGCAATGGCCCGTACCGGCCGCCAGGCGTTTCCGGGGGCAAGGCGGGCTACTGCCAGCAGTAGACCGAAGGCGAGGACGAAGATTTCGGTGATCACGGCGATCCAAATGTTCAGGCCAAAGGCCGCAAAGACGTCACCCGCACTCGCAGCCATGAGGTCCCAACGAAGGAATGTCTTCTGGATAACAGAATCGTTGAGCGTGAGCATCACGGCGGCGGTGATGACAATGAGGACTGCAATGCCAAGCCCGAAGGTGAAGGTTGCATCATTCAGTGATGCTGCACCGCTCGCTCGGGCGTCGAGAATGCGCCCTTCATTCACTTGACGGGACGCACGAAGGGACCGGCGTAATGACCGAACAGCGATCCACAATACCCCGCCGGCGGTCAGCACCCCCACGGTACTCAAAAGCCAGCCAACAACATGGGGAGTGGTGCCTTCCTCGGATCCGTTCATGGCTGCTGCACCGAGGGCCGCGACTGCCAATACAAGGATCGCGGCGAAGACTGTGGCTGCCGACGATAGTGCTCGACTCTTGGGCGGAGGGCTGAGACGCGGGGCGCCAGCTAGAGCCGAGGCAGCTACCGAGGTCACTTCACTGTCCAGAACGGAATGGAGTTGGGGTCAACCCCAAAGGTTGGCTGAAGGTAGTCAGCGGCAAGCGACTTAAGTGTCCCGTCAGAGTCCAGGTCACCGACGGCCTTATCGACGGCCGAGGTGTTCTCGGAGTTGTGAGGTAGTACAACCCCATAGCCCTGATCGAGGGCTATCTGCCCCTTTACGGTAAGAGCGCCTCCGGTTTCTTTCACACTGATGAGGGCAATTGTGGTGTCAGTAACAACTGCGTCAACCTGACCGGCGCTGAGCGCGGTGAAGATTTCCGAGGCGGACTGGAACACGGCTGCGGGCTTGGTCGGCTTGAGCACATCCGCCACCCATTGCGCGCCTACATTGCCTTGGAGGACGGCGACCTTGGAGTCACGGAGAGTGTCGGCAGTGACCTTTGAATCCTTTTTGGTGGCTATGCCAAGGTTTGATGAGAAATAACGCCGTGAGAAATCAAAGACCTCCTTCCGCTTATCAGTGATGGTCACCGTGGCCAGTCCAATGTCGTAGCCGGATGCCGTCCCGGAGATGAACTGGTCCCAGGCCAGGTTTTTCAACTGGACTGACTTGAGGCCTGCACGGTGGGCTATGTCCGCTGCCATGCAGTACTCGAATCCACTCTTAACCGAATCCGGGCCGGAGCCATTGGACCACCCAGGGTTTGGCAGTGCGACGGCAACAGTTAGGACATCGGGCTTTTGTGTTTTGAGTTTGATGCTGTCCGGCTGGCCAGTAACTTTGCAGTCGCCAAAACCGGCGGCGTTACTGGACGAACTCGAATTTGCGTTACCACCGCATGCAGTAAGGGCGAGAACCCCGATCGTCAGGGTGACGGCGGCAAAGGATTGCTTCTTCATCTAAATGCTCCCAAGGAGTAGTGAGAGAGGGCGGCGGCCCACGAGTGCGACTGAGACCGCAGTGATCAGCGAGCCCATCTCCGCTGCAAAGGTCTTAGGTACGGTCCATTGACCTTCCAACTATGAAACATGACACACTTTCAGGTGTCAAGAGTGGACGCGATATAGCCGTGATTGGGTATGTTCGCTCCAGTTGACAGGCTCCGCCAGGTGACGTCATCCTGTTAAGGTATTTGGCTCGTACCTAATACCTAAGTTTTCACAACCCCTTATAGCTGGTCGACACCACTCAGGAGCATATTTTGGCCACATCTGCAACGAACTCCCCCAGGATTGGCATTCCAATCCGCCTCTCAGGCCTCAGTTGCGGAGCTTCGGACCCGGTCATGCAGGAGGCCGAAAGGGCCTTCGACGCAGTGGTCGCTCTGATCCAGGAATCCGGCGCTGAACCCGTCATTATCGGTCCAGCCAGCGATGCGGAGCTCGAGGCAACCTTCGCTTCCTGCCAAGGCTTCGTACTCCCGGGCGGTGGCGACGTCAATCCGGTCCTTTTCGGTGCATCGGCCGAGGATCCTTCCCTTTTTGGCGTTGATGTGGCGCAAGACAGCCTTGACCTCGCTGTCATCAGGTACGGCATAGACCATGGAATCCCTGTGTTGGGCATCTGCCGTGGAATGCAACTTCTCAATGTTGCTTATGGCGGTTCCCTGCACGTCGACTTGGGACCAAGCAGCGTCTCACATGTAAGCAAAAGCGAAGAAGGCGCCAGGGACTTCTCCGTCCATGAGGTGGAACTCGAGCGGGACAGCCGCGTTGCCGTCGCATTCAACGGTGTATCCCGGATTCCGGTAGCGTCTTTCCACCATCAGGCCGTCGATTTCCTCGCCGAAGGTCTGCGTATCACCGCTGTGGCCGACGATGGTCTGCTTGAGGCCATCGAGTCGGTGGACGACAACTGGGTAGTCGGCATCCAGTGGCATCCTGAAGCGCACCTGCCTGCGCCAGAGTTGCGACAGCCGTTGTTCACCGCTCTGAAAACCGAAGCTACGAAGGCGCTGCAGAAGATCTGCTGATGAGTAATTCTGCTTGCCAGCGGAGTGTTCCATTATGAGCGTTAGTGAGCCCCGGGGACCCGCATTCCAGGGGGCGCAAGCCCTCGTTAATTGCAGGAAGGTTGGGTCGACGGCCTCCATGCCTAAGCATGTATAGCTGACGACCCAACCGAACCCACACAATTGCAGCCCCGTTTTCTCCAAGTTCTGCGCCTGATCCGGATGTTCAGGCGGTCTCATCCTTACGGGTTATCTGAGACCTCATCCTGGAGTGGGACAGGCATCGATTTGTAGAGCCCGTCACAACATGCCGCCATCAGGCCCCTCAACAACATTCGCAGTCGCTCACAGAACATCGGCTGGCTCCCACTGGCCACTGCAATTGACAAGGGGAGCAAACGGTCGTTGACCCTGACACTGTCTAACCAGCATGGATGTCCTTCTTGAAAGTCTCCGGAAGCCACTTGAGCAGGATCGGCACGGCGACGAGTGCCACCACTGCCATGTACCAAGCCGCCGACGTCGACGTTCCGGTCGAGCTTGCCAGCGCTGCTGCGATCAGCGGTCCAGGGCCGGCGACGATGGCGAGTCCCAGGTTGTAGCCGAGTGCGCTGCCGCTGGACCGGGTAGAGGCAGGGAAGAGCTCCACGAGCAGTACCACGTTGGTCACACTGCACAGTGCCTGACAGGCCCCGAAGAGGATAAGCCCCGCAACGATTGCCACGCCGTTCCCGGTTCCCATGAGCAGGAAGGACGGGATGGACAGCACAACGAAACCTACCGTTCCAAGAATGTTCAAGCTGCGACGGCCAAAGCGGTCAGACAGGATGCCCGCCAAAGGGCACATCAACAGATAAATGAACAAGCCTGCACCGCTGAGCGTTAGCGCTGAGGCACGGTCCAAACCAAGCGAGGTGGTCAGGTGGTTGTTCATGTACGTCGCCAAATAATAGATGCCGAGCCCGGAGACGCTGGAGAACGCGAACGCGAACGTGATCAGGATCGGTTTAAGGCCCTTCGTGCCTGCCTTTGCCAAAGGGGAACCAGCCAAACGGTCCTCCGACTTCATGCTCTCAAAGACGGGGGTATCCCCCAGCTTCATGCGGATATACAGTCCGGCCAGGGACATGGGTGCTGCAAGGAGGAACGGAAGACGCCATCCCCAGCCCGATAGGTCTTCCGGGGAAAGTGCAGAGCTAAGACCAAGCGCAACGAAGCTTCCGACGATGAACGCCAAGGCAGCGGTACCGGAGATGAGGCTCGCATAAAGCCCACGCTTATTGTTCGGGGCGCTTTCCACCAGGTAGGCGGCGGAGCCACTCCACTCACCACCAGCGGCGATGCCCTGCACGCAACGAAGCAGGACCAGCAGAATGGGGGCCAGAAGGCCAGCCACTGCGTACATAGGAAGCAGGCCCATGACAGTCGTCGCCCCGCCCATGAGCAGAACCGACCAAACGAGCGCTGCCTTGCGACCATGCTTGTCGCCAATGGGTCCAAGGATAAACGCTCCCAGGGGGCGCATGATGAAGCCCACGGCAAAGACTGCGAACGCACTCAGCAGGGAAAGAATCGGGGTGCTTTCGGGGAAGAACAGTTTCCCGATGATGCTGGCAAAAAAGCCATAAACGGCGAAGTCGAACCATTCCATGAA
Organism: Pseudarthrobacter sp. MEB009; assembly: GCF_030208875.1. Taxonomy (NCBI): domain Bacteria; kingdom Bacillati; phylum Actinomycetota; class Actinomycetes; order Micrococcales; family Micrococcaceae; genus Pseudarthrobacter; species Pseudarthrobacter sp. MEB009. The sequence goes on along the minus strand of NZ_JARVTC010000015.1, from coordinate 177,592 downwards.
GTTGCCGATACCCACCGCGAGGGCAGTCTTGCGGCGGGTGGCTGCGGATGGTTCTGTGGTGCCGGGAAGTGTTGTTGTGCTTGCGCTTTGCATGAAGACAACCTCTCTGTTGACGTCTGTTTTGGGCATGGAATGGCCCCCGCCCCTGTTGCGAGCAAAGGGCGGGGGCCAGTGTGTGGGCGATGCTCCGCGTTTAAGAACGCGGGGGCACCGTGTTAGTCCGCGTACGGGTCGGGGATGGCGATGTACTGGGCGGTGGTGTATTCACCGAGGCCTTCGGCTCCGCCTTCCCTGCCGAGTCCGGACTGCTTCACGCCACCGAACGGAGCGGCCGCATTGGAGATCATGCCGCTGTTGAAACCGACCATGCCGAACTCGATCTGTTCTGCTACGCGGAGCATCCGCGCGTGATCGCGGCTGAAGAGGTAGGAAGCCAGTCCGTACTCGGAGGAATTTGCCAGGCGGATGGCTTCTTCCTCAGTGCGGAAGGTGGTGACCGGAGCAACGGGACCAAAAATCTCGCTGGACAGAATCGTTGCATCGTGCGGGACGCTTGCCAGAACAGTCGGCGGATAGAAGTAGCCCGCGCCGTCGCGCGGTGCGCCGCCTGTTGCCACGGTGGCTCCTTGCGCTACTGCTTCGGTGACCAGAGCGTGGATGTCCTTGCGGGCACCACCATCAATGATGGGCCCGACGGCGGTACCCGGGTCAGTGCCTCGGCCCAGCGTCAGTGAACCCATGGCCGCGGCAAACTTCGAGGTGAAATCTTCTGCGACCGATTCGTGCACCAGGAAACGGTTGGCTGCGGTGCATGCTTCGCCCATGTTGCGCATCTTCGCTGCCATCGCGCCCTGGACTGCCTTGTCCACGTCAGCGTCCTCGAACACGATGAACGGCGCGTTGCCGCCCAACTCCATCGACGTCCGCAGCACATTGTGGGACGCATCCGCGAGCAACCGTCGGCCGACCGGCGTCGAGCCCGTAAAGGACACCTTCCGGAGGCGCGAGTCCTTCATCAGGGGACCCGAGATTGCTGACGCGGATGATGAAGCGACGACGTTCAGTACGCCTGCGGGAAGACCCGCCTCCTGCATCACCTGGGCGAACAACAGCGACGTCAGCGGCGTGAACTTGGCTGGCTTGAGGACCATAGTGCAGCCGGCAGCAATGGCAGGGGCCACCTTTCGGGTGGCCATCGCCAGCGGGAAGTTCCACGGTGTGATCAGCAGGCATGGCCCCACGGGCTTGCGCTGAACCAGGATCTTGTTCTTCCCCTCAGGGGACGTCAGGTAGCGGCCGTAATCGCGGACCGTTTCCTCCGAGAACCACCGCAGGAACTCCGCTCCGTAGGTCACTTCGCCGCGTGCCTCAGCCAAGGGCTTACCCATCTCCAGGGTCATCAGCAGAGCGAAGTCTTCGGCCCGTTCGGTCACAAGTTCAAAGCCGCGTCGGAGGATCTCTGCCCGGACGCGAGGGGCAGTCCGCGCCCAGGACGCTTGCACCGCGTCAGCAGCATCCAGTGCCGCCATGGCGTCGGCGCTGGTGGCGTCCGCGATCTCCAGGAGCTTCTTTCCCGTTGCGGGGTCCTCGACGGCGAACGTCCCGCCGCCGCTGGCATCGCGCCACTGGCCATTGATCAGCAGGCCGGTGGGGATAGTCGAGAGCAGAAGGCGCTCAAGTTCAGGGGTGACAGTAGCCGTTTCAGGCATGGTGGGTTCCTTCCAAGGCAAGGGAATCAAGGTCTTTACTGGCCACGTCCGGGTGGAGTTCTTCGAGGATCGGCAGGAGGTATGTTTTGAACAGCGGGTAGTTCTCCGCCATTGGGAAGTGCCCGATGTCTTTCATGGCACCGCCCTTCGCGCCCGGGATCTCGGCGATGGCATCTGCCGTGTCTGCAGGAGTGCAGGCGTGATCGTATTCACCCGTGAGGAGGTACACCGGGCACGCCCTGGTGTCGATCTCATGTCCTCTGCCTCGGAGGTCCAAGTCCTGGGAGTAGAAGTAGGTGTCACCACGGTAAATACCGGGGCCGCCCTGGCTGTAGATCCACCAGACTTCGCGGCGGGATACCTCTGGGCTTTGCGGTGCCATCAGGCTCGATGTCCAGGTGGGGACAGACTGTTGGGCGTTGACGTCCGGCCGAAGGGACCAGTCCTGGAAGCGCCCGTTGACCTTGAGCGCTCCCGACAACCCTATGACTGCCCCGATTTCATCGGCGTGCCTGCGGGCCAGTTCCAACACAAGGGACCCGGCCATGGAGCAACCGATAACTGTTGGTTGCTCTATATTCAGGGCCGCCGCAAAGTCTCGGACAACTGCGACATAGGCGTCAGCGGTGAGCAGGTATTCTTCTTCCCACCAGCCCTCCGGTGGGAGGGATCGCCCGTGCCAGGGAAGGTCGAATGCCACCACTCGGAACCGACTGGTGATCTCCGGGTCATTAAGCAGGTGCCGGAATTGGCGCGAATCAGCGCCGGCAGTATGCAGGCAAAGGAGGACCGGTCCGCTGCCGGCTTCTTCGAAGTAGATGCGCTGATCGCGGCCTGACGAACGCAGGTTCACGTAGCGGCCAACCACATCTTCGAAGCTGGCTGCAGGTGTGTCAGTGCTGGACATGGAGTGCCTTTCCGAGATCCACGAGACGTGCAAGGACCCTCAAATTGCGGACGAGTTCGACGTCGGACCCACCGAGCGCTACATCCGGGCTGTTCTTTCCGAGCGCGAGCAGGTCATGCAGCAAAGGTTTGGGGTTGGGGTCGAAGATCTGTCCCCAGCCGGTTGGGGAAGCGGATATGGCGATGTGGTCCGCCGGCAGGTCTTTCCAAGGCGTAGGAATGAGGCTGGAATTTTGGAAATTCAGGACAACGCGCCAGTTACCTGGTGAGACGGCGTCAAGCCAGAAGTCGCTGTATTTGCCAATGACCTGGAGCTCACGGTCAGCGTGCACCGCGTTGGCGAGATGAGTGAACCACACGTCCGATATGACAGGGAGTGTGTTGTTGGTTGAAGTCATGAGCTTCTTTCTGCGCTCGGTAACGGACTCAGAGTGCTGTGGTGCAAGGCCGGAGACGTCTCCGGCCCTGCACCACGAAGGATCAGATGCTCAGTTCGTCCACGCGAACGGTGTCACTGGCCTTCTTGTGCTTGATGGTCTTCGCGGTGACGATGGCGATGAAGCCGAGGACTGCGGAGATGACCATGTACCAAGCGACTGCGTCGCTTGATTGGTACTGCTGAATCAGCAGGGTTGCGATGATCGGCACTGGTGCTGATGTGACGATGCCGCCGAGTTGGTATGCAAGGGAGGTGCCGGTGTAGCGAACTTCCGTGGGGAAGAGTTCTGCCGTGAAACCGGAAATTACCCCGTAAGAGACGCCGTGAAGAAGCGGCAGCGCGATGACGAGCGCCAGCAGAATACCCCAGAAGGTTCCAGTGCTAAAGAGGGCGAAGACCGGGAAGGCGCCGACGGCGACCAGAACGCAGCCCGTCAGAAGCACCTTCTTCTGGCTGTATTTATCCGCGAAGGTGGCGAAGAACGGCAAGGTAAACACCTGAAGGGAGGCGGCAATCATCAGTGCGACGAAGATCGTGCTTGAAGGTATGCCAAGCTGCTTGGGGCCGTAGCTGACCAGGAACACGGTTGCGATGTAGAACGTGAAGTTTGGCGCGAAACCGCAGAGAATGCCGTGCATGAGTGAGCGCTTGTGGTGCTTGAAGACTTCAAACGCCGGCACCTTGGGGACTTCGTTCTTCTCCTGGATTTCCAGGAACTCAGGCGATTCGGTGACTTTGAGTCGGATCCACAGGCCAACGATGACCAGCAGGATGGAAGCAATGAACGGGATTCGCCAGCCCCACGACAGAAGCTGGTCCTGCGGCATGAGTGCAATCAGCGCAAAGGTGCCGCTGGAGAGGACGGTGCCGGCAGGTACGCCGGCCTGGGGGAAGCTGGCAAAGAAGGCCCGCTTGTTGGCTGGTGCATGTTCCAGGGACATGAGCACAGCGCCGCCCCATTCCCCGCCGACTGCGAAGCCCTGCAGGAACCGGCAGACCACGAGCAGAATCGGAGCCCAGATACCGATGGTGGCGTAGTTGGGGAGCAACCCCACCACGAGCGTGCCCAATCCCATGGCCAGTACAGACCAAACGAGCATCTTCTTCCGGCCGATCTTGTCACCGAAGTGCCCAAAGAACGCACCACCGAAGGGACGGGCGATAAAAGCCACCGCGAAAGTGGCGAACGAAGCCAGAGTGCCGGCAAACGGGTCCAAAGTAGGGAAGAACTGGCTGTTGAGCACCAAAACAGTGGCAGCGCCAAAGATGTAGTAGTCGTACCACTCGATCGTGGTGCCAATGAAACTGGCCATGGCGACCTTCGCCGGTGAAGGCGGCGACGCCAGTGTCGCGGATGATGCGCCCATTACGCTCAACCTTTCGAAACAGAGAGTTGGGGGGATCCAGTTCATACTGGAATGTCATAAGACCGTATTACGGTGTTACGAGCTTAGAACGCGCATGTGATCCACGTCAACTCGCTATGAGGCAAAACAAAAGCTCCGGTTCACCATGGGCGAACCGGAGCTTGGAGGGGTCGGACTCAGCTGGCGTGAAGCTTGCGCATCTCCCCCAGGGCCGCTTCCGCAGCATTGCGAACATGTTCTTCGCAGGCCAAGCGGGCCTCGTCGGGATCCCGGTTGACGGCTGCCGCAGCTGTGATCCGGGTGATCTCTGCGATGGTTCGGGCATCACGGCCAGGAGCCGCCAGGGAGAGCGTCCGGAGCATCTGAGTCCGGGCATTCACGCTTCGCAACATCCGCGCAATCTCCGCGTTTCCGGTGCCATCAAGCAGCACGTCGTAGTAGCGATCCTTAGCAGCCAAGCGTCTTTCAGGGTCCCCTGAGGCCACTGCCACCTTAACTTCGCCAAGCCTGGAAACCAGCTCAGTACACTGCGCGTCACTCGCCCTTTCCGCGAAAAGGCTGCCGGCCAGGGACTCGAGGGCACGGCGTACTTCATACAGGCTTTCCGCGTCGTGAATGCTGAGCGTGGCAACTTCAGGGCCTCGATTCGGGACCATCGTTACGAGCCCCTCGGACTCTAGCTGCCTGAGGGCTTCACGGATCACCGTCCGGCTCACGGAGTACTTCTCGCACATCACCGTCTCGACGAGGCGGTCCCCCGGCGCGAATTCCTGGGCAACGATGGCTCGACGCAGCGCGTTGACCACTTCCGTGCGAAGCGGCGCAGCTGTTCTGCGGATGGCGTCAATAGTCATGGCATTCCTTCTAAAGGGTTTCACCATCATACGCGATGACACTGATTGTGGGACTGGACACGCTTGTAGGTATTACTGTAATACTGGATTAGCGCAAATGCAGCTCACGGAGAATGATTCCGCCGGTGACGGCGGCGACTTGAGGAGAACGATGAAGTTCAGAGGAGCAGTTCTGGAAACCATCGGGGCATCAACGCCCTGGGGGGAAACCACTCCCATCAATGTGGCTGAGTTGACCCTCGACGCACCGGGCCGAGGCGAAGTCCTTATCCGCATGGAAGCGGCAGGAGTCTGCCACTCGGACCTCTCGCGCGTCAGCGGTGTGCGCGTGTGCGCAGTACCCATGGTCCTTGGCCACGAAGGCTCAGGGATCATCGAGGAACTCGGCGAAGACTGTGACGATCTCAAGATCGGACAGCGCGTCACGATGACCTTTATGCCCCGCTGCGGTGAATGTACTGCCTGTACTTCCAGCGGGTGGGCGCTATGCCTCGAAGGCACCAAGGCCAACGCGGAAGGAACGCTGCTCCACGGAGAGCGACGTCTGCGAATCAACGGCCAGCCCCTGGACCACCACGGTGGAGTTTCGGCGTTTGCCGAGTACGCCGTCGTGGACAAGCATTCTGTCGTTCCGCTGCCCGAAGGCGTACCGGCGGACGTCGGCGCTCTCCTCGGTTGCGCCGTCCTCACGGGCGGCGGCGCGGTCATCAATGCGGCTAAAGTCCGGCCTGGCGAGTCTGTTGCAATTGTTGGCATGGGCGGCGTTGGCCTGGCCGCGGCGCTAGTGGCCATAGCTGCGGGCGCAGGAGAAGTGGTTGCCATCGACATGCTTCCATCCAAGCTGGAAACGTCCCTGGAGATTGGTGCGACTGCCGCCTACACACCTGCCGACGCAGCAGCCGCAGGTCTGAAGTTCGACGCCGTGATCGAATGTGTGGGAAATCCCGCCGCGCTCTCCGGTGCCATCGATATGACCAAACCAGGCGGCCGCACGGTAACAGTCGGGCTTCCCCGGCCCGAAGCACGACTCGAAATCTCGCCGTTGAGCCTGGTTGTTGAAGCCCGCCAGATCATCGGCTCCTACATGGGCTCCGGCATTCCCTCCGAGGACATCGCCCGCTATGCCCAAATGTACTTGGATGGCGTCCTGCCAGTGGAAAAGCTCATCTCCGGCACTATCGCCCTGGACGACATCAATCACGCCATGGATGAACTCCGCGAAGGCAAAGTCATCCGTCAGATCATTGACCTCAAAGGAAACGCCTCGTGAATTTCACTGACCAAACCGTCATAGTCACTGGCGCCGGCAGCGGTATCGGTAGGGCAGCCGCCCTGCGATTCGCTGACCTCGGCGCCAACGTGGTCATCGCCGACAAGAACGAAGCGGCGGCCCGGGAAGTTGCCGACGAGGCCGGCGCCAAGGCACTTGCAGTCACCGTCGATGTCAGCGACTCGGCCAGCGTCCGCTCGATGATCAAGACTGTTGTGGACAACTTCGGAGGCATTGATGTGCTCTGTAATAACGCGGGGTTTGGATTCCCCGGGAACGTGCTGGAAATCGACGAAGAAAACTGGGACCGCCTCATGTCCGTCAATCTCAAAGGCGTGTACCTCTGTTCAAAATACGCCATTCCGGAACTAGCGAAGACCGGTGACGGCAGGATCGTCAACACTTCCTCCTATACAGCCAACGTTGGCATCCGCGACCGAGCTGCATATGTGGCCTCCAAAGGCGGTGTATCCGCGCTCACCCGCGCCATGGCGCTGGACCACGTGGATCAAGGCATTCGCGTCAATGCCGTGGCTCCGGGAACTATCAACTCGCCCTACTTCGACAAGATGATTGCCGAGTCAGCAGAACCGCAAGAGCTCGTTGACTCCCTCAATGGCCGTTCGCCCATGCATCGTATGGGGCGTCCTGAAGAAGTTGCCGAAGCCATCGTCTGGCTGGCAGCCAAAGAGTCCAGTTTCGCTACAGGGTCTGTGCTCACTATCGACGGAGGAACGTCAACATGGTAATCCCCGATACTCACGCGTCCCTTTTTGTAGGGCTCGGGAACATGGGCCGGCCGATGGCCATCAACTACTCCCCCGGCCGCGAGCTGTTCGTTTACGACACGAATCCGGTGGTCGCCGCAGAGGTGGCTGCGGCGACTAACGGCACCGCTCTGCCGGACCTCGAGAACATCCCGTCCCATGTGGGGACCGTGATCCTCATGCTCCCCAACAGCCGGATCATCGAGTCGGTCCTGCGCACCAGTCCGGGACTCCTGAAGCGTCTGACGGCTGGAACGTTGATCATCGACATGAGCTCCTCCGAACCCGAAAGCACCGCAGCCCTTGCTGCTGAGGCCGCTGCCCTCGACATCGATTACGTCGATGCACCGGTGTCCGGTGGTGTCGCCAAGGCCCTGACCGGGAAGCTGGCCATCATGGTCGGTGGCGACAGCACCGCCGTCGAACGCGCCAAACGGCATCTTCGTAACCTCGGCGAGTCCATCACCCATGTCGGGCCCCCAGGGACGGGACACGCAGCCAAAGCGCTGAACAACCTGCTGTCAGCCACCAACCTCGCCGCCGCCGCGGAAATTCTGACGGTGGCCGCAACGGCTGGAATTGCACCGGAGAAGATGCTGGAGGTCATCAATGGCTCGACGGGCCGCAGCCAGGCGTCAGAGTTCAAGTATCCCCGCCACATCCTGACTGGAAGTTTTGATTCCGGCTTTGCCATGGACTTGATGCTCAAAGACCTGAAAATTGCCAAAAACCTCATTTCCCAGCAGTCCGCTGAGGCGCCGATCGTCCTCACCGCACAGGAAACCGCCGAGAAAGCGCGGGAGCTCTTGGACAGTGACAATCCGGACCACACCGAATTTGCCCGATACTACGAAAAACTCAACGGCACACCGCTGCGCACCAGCTGATCGCCGCACCATCCGGAAGGACACCAGTATGACCATTGATCTGAACGACCAGACCGCCGAGGCCCAGACATACATCGACGACATGGCGCGCAAACGCGGATACGTCCTCGATTACCACAAAGTAATGGCCAAACACGATTTTCCCGTACTTCAGGCGGCCAACCATGTGGTCTCCGCCGCCTATTTGGATGAGCGCACCCTGGACCGTAGGACCAAGGAACTCATCTTCATTGTCAGCCTCACAGTCATGCGCGCATCCAAGGGACACATTCAGTCCCACATCCGCGTGGCGCTTGACCTCGGCCTGACGCCCACCGAAATCCTGGAAGCAATCGAGATTTCGCTTCCGGAGGCCGGCGTCGTTGCGTTCCAGGCCGGATTCGAAGCATGGCGGGAAGTTGTGGGAGCCGACGGACTCGAACCGTCCGTGGAAGTTCACGAGGGCGGCAATGGCGCCGGCTAAGAACGACGGCGGCTACCGGGTTGTCGTCGTTCGCGTCGGCACCCGGGCCACTGAACGCAGCGACGTCTACCTTAACTATTGTTTGTACGGGGAAGACGACGGACCGGCCACCGTTGACTACTACTTCTGGATCCTTCAAGGGCCAGAAGGCACCCTTGTTGTGGACACAGGCTTCGGCGAAGAAGCAGGCCGCCGGCGCGGCCGGACCCTGCTGCTGCACCCCGCCGATGCCCTTGCCCACCTGGGCATTGACCCGAACGATGTCGGTGACGTCATAGTGACCCATGGCCATTACGACCACATCGGAAACCTTGACCTGTTCCCGAACGCCCGGATCCACATTGCCGAAGCTGAATACCGGTTCTGGACCTCGCCCACAGCTGGACACGTCCAGTTCTCCTTCTACGCTGAAGACGGTGAAATAGACCAGCTTCGCTTGGCCGAAACCCAGGGGCGCCTCAAAATGTTTTCGGGCGAAACGTCACCGGCTCCGGGAATCAGACTGGTCGAAGTCGGCGGGCACACACCCGGACAGGCAGTTGTCTACGTCCCGACTTCGGAGGGCGACGTTCTTTTGGCCTCTGACGCTGTCCACTTCTACGAGGAGTTGGAGCGCGACATGCCCTTTACTGCAATCAGCGATCTGCCGGCCATGTATGAGGCATTCTCGTTCATACGTGAAGAAGCGCGTCAACGCGGGATCACCGTCGTCGCGGGCCATGATCCGGACGTTCTGGCACGATTCCGTCCCTGTCAGGAACTCCCCGTCGGGGCCGGCGTAGCCATCGGCGCAATCCACCAAGACCCAAAGGAGTAATCATGACCAGCACTTTCAATGTCGTTGCCAGATACAGAACCAAACCAGGAACCACGGAAGAGGTTCTCGGACATTTGGCGAAAATGGCAGCGCAAACCCGTGAAGAACCCGGAAATATCTCCTACGAATTCTTCCGTGGAGTCGAAGATGACAGGAAGATTGTCATCCTGGAGAGCTACCACACTGCCGAGGACTTTGATCTGCATCGACAGACGCAACATTTCCTCACCATCGGGGCTGTCCACATCATCCCGGAGCTCGAAGCGCGGACCGTTTCCACCTATGTCACTGCCAACAGCCCCGCAGAAGCTCCTTAGGAAGGCACGAGGATGGAAACAGCCTCCACCACCGAAGCCCGGATCAGTCAGAACTGGTCCGGGCTTCGGCCTGCCCAGACCGTCCAGGTTCTGGAATCCGTTGGCGAGCAATACCCGGCGACAGTCGACGCGATCACCGAGGACTGCACTGTCATCTGGGTCGTCTCCGACACCACGCACCAGCGCAAGGCTTTCGACTACCGGGAAGGTGTCGTCGTCACGCCGGCTTAGTAAACCTTCGCCCAACAAAGTCAGTTCTGGAGGAACTATGAAGTACTCCCAATCCTCAAAGTCGACGATGCGTGCACTGGCCGTCAGCCTTGAGGCGCCCGGGCGAATCGATGTTCAGGACGTCCCTACCCCCTCAGCACGTCCTGATGAAGTGCTGGTTGAGGTTCATGCCATTTCCCTCAACCGAGGCGAGATGCGTGCACTTCGCAGTGCACCCGCAGGCGTCATCCCCGGCTGGGATTTCGCCGGAGTCCTTCTGGAGGACATCAGTGACGAGCTGACGGCCGGCGCCAGAGTTCTCGGAATAGTGGAACATGGCGCCTGGGCAGAGATGGTCGCCGTGCGCCGGGACTCGATTGCCGCCATTCCTGAAGAGATAACGTTCGCTGAGGCCGCAGCGTTGCCCACCGCCGCACTCACGGCTTTGCGCACATTGCGGCTCGGGGCTGTGGGCCTCGGTGACCACGTCCTGGTCACCGGCGCCTCCGGCGGTGTTGGCCAGTTCGCTGTTCAACTTTCCGCACAAGCAGGAGCCATGGTTACGGCGCTGGTCTCCACGGGCACGAACGCCGATGCGCTCAAGGCCATCGGCGCCAAACACGTGATAACCGACATCGAGCAAGCCCGCGATCGTTTTGACGTGATCATCGAGTCAGTGGGCGGCCAAGTCCTTGGCCGCGCACTGTCCATGCTGGATTCGCGGGGCCGGTTGGTTGCCTTTGGCAATTCGTCAGACGAGCCAAGTAGCTTCAATGTCCGTGATGTTTACAACGGGGCTCTGGTCAAGATCCTGGGTTTCGAGCTGTTCTTTGATCCTCTTCCTTTCGGACGAGACCTGGCAACGCTCCTGGACCTCATGGTGAAAGGTAAGCTCACCCCGCACGTTGCCCAAGTCCTGCCTTGGGATGACATGGCTATCGCTCTTGACCGGTTGGGGAACCGCGCTGTCGGCGGAAAGCTGATCCTCACACTAAGGAGCTGACTACATCCCCGTCTGGCTTGATCCAGAGCACGCCAAGAATGCCGCCCCAATTGCTTGGGGCGGCATTCTTGGCGTTGAGGAGATTTACGCCCGGCTAGGCATCATCTGCGGTCGTTGAGAGCACGCGGCCGAGTCCTTCGTAAGCTGCCGGCCTCTTGGACCTAAGCCAGAAAGCAATAAGGAGACTGAAGACGAACCACGCGATGCAGAACCATGGAATGAGGCTGACCCAGATGATGTCACCACCGAGGTGGCTGAGGTTTGACCACAGCAGGTAGAGGGCGCCGGCCAGTCCAAGAGCGCCGATTGCAGGAGCTACGCCGGTCCGCCACCAGTGCGCATGAACTCGGTGGGCGGGAAGCCGGTGGTAGCGGATGGTGGCGATGGAGCACAGAATTTGGTTGAGCATGACCCAGAAAGTGCAGGCAATGGCAAACCAGCCGAATACTTCGGAGTACGCCGCGGTATTGAAGTCATTGCCTGCAAATTCCTGCGCCGAAGTGGCGGCGAAGTAGAAGGCAGTGAACAGCGCAAGGATAAGGCCCGCTCCGAAGAACGTTGCAACTGCTGCGTGGTGGGGGCTTCCGTAGCGGGGATGCGTGTGGCCCAGTTTGCTGGGAAACAGAACGCCCTCCCGCGCGATTGCGTAGATGTAGCGTGAAACGGTTTGGTGGAACGCCAGGATCGAGGCAAAGCATCCGGTAATCACAAGCCAGTTGATGCAATCGGCCGCCCACGCTCCAACGTAAGTCTGGGCGAGCGAGATATAGGACTGACCCAACAGGCCAGTAGTCTCATCCACCACTTTGCCGGTTCCGAAACCCGTGATTGTTGCCCAGGCCGTGACGAACAGAATGAGGCCGATGCCAATGACCGCGAGGTAGGTTGCCAGCGGCACGAGCTTCCTGGGGTTCTTGGATTCTTCGGCGTAGTTGGGTACGACTTCGAATCCGAGCCAGGACCAGAAGGCGAAGAAGATGCCGATGCCTGGGGCTATTCCACCGAAGGCGTTGATGGGGTTGATCGGTTCGAGGCTTACGCCCTCTGGCCCACCGTTCATGAAGATAGCGCCATTGACGATGGCAAGAATGATAATTTCGCCGATGAACAGGACACCGAGAACCTTAGCCGAGAGTTCGACGCCGAAGTACGATGCCACAGCAGCGAGGACCAGCGCGATACCTGCGATGACAAGCCACGGCACGTCTATCCCGAAGGACTGCTTCAGGGCGGCAGAGCCGAAGTAACCAATGGCCCCCAACACCGCCACCTGGACGCAGAGGTACCCCAGCATCAGGGAAAGCCCTGATGCCAGCCCGAGCGGTTTACTCAGACCGTTGCTGATAAAGCTGTAAAAGCCGCCGGTTGCGCTGAGTCGTCGCGTCATTGCTACATAGCCGACGGCGAAGCAGAGAAGTACGCCCATTGCGACGATGAATCCGGCTGGAGCTCCGACACCGTTGCCGAAGGCGACCGCAAGCGGAATGTTGCCCAAGCAGCCCACCAGGGGGGCTGCGCTGGAGAAAGCCAGCAGAAGAATGCCTACAAGTCCGAGGGAACCGGACTTGAGGCGATGGACTTCTGTCTGTTCAGATGACGCGGAAAGGGCACTGGAAGTTGCCATGGGGGGTCCTTCTTCAAATTTTGACGCACTGTTGGGGAGCACGCCAAAGAACATTGGGAGGGTGCGGATACCGTCGTTGAATTGAGACGGGTGGGGCCGCGTCGCGCTGGCCATCTGCTGTGGAGGGGTCGCCGCACAGAGGAGGGTGGCAGAGCACAAGTATTCGGGCTGACATCGCTGCGTCTGCGACATTGTGAAAGAATGAAACACATTCATCTTTCATATTTGAAGTATGAGGGATGGGTCACAGTTGACGCAATAGGCAGTTTCGGGCAGCGACGCACGATGCCCGACGAACGCCTAGACTGGGCTGACGGTAAGGGTCGTTGATCCGCGGACTATGGGACAGGCTGGAGGGGGTGCCAAGATGAGCCAAGCAGCGAAGCACGAGATGGACGGGGCCCTGGAGGCTTTTGACGGGGACGCTCCCTTGGTTCCCGTACGACCACATTCCCTGTCCGAGCTTCTGACGGAGGCATCCGCCACGGTCGGCGCTCACAGGACGGCGGTACAAAAGCGCAGTCGGTCGAAAATGGCGACCGTAATGACTGCAGCAATCGATCTTTTGGTCGAGGGAGGCCCTGAGGCCGTCACAACTACCACCGTTGCGGCTCGGGCTGGTGTTTCCGTTGGCTGGCTCTACAACTTCTTCGATGGCCGCGAGGCGTTGCTTGAAGAAATTCTTGTCTCGTGCCTGCAGGATCTGGACAACCGGTTGGATGAAGTCAATTTTGACCTGGGCGGACCTGACTGGAAGGAAAAGGCCAAGGCCGGCGTCGAGGCCCATATCGAGTTCTTCAACGAAACACCGGCCTTCCGGGCTATCTGGTTTTCCACTGAGTTCACCGGTCGTATGATTCGTGCTAATCGCGTGCACGACGACGAGCTCGCTGCATATCTGGCCCGAACCATCACCGACGTCAGGCCTGACGCGCCGCAGGTTCCGCTCGACGTTGTAACCCAGATCTTTGTTGGCATGCTGGATAAGGGCTTTGACCTCGCGTACCGCGAGTCGCCGGATCGGGGCAACGAGGCGTTGCTGCAGGAGATGAAACGCTCGAGTATCGAGTATCTGGCCGCATACCTTCCCTAACATCCTGCCCGGCATGGAGGCCAGTACGCAGCTGCCCGACTTCAACGACAGGGCACTATCGCACCCGCATAGCCTCGTTGCGAGCTACTTCATGTTCCTTCTTCACAGCCATCCAGAAAACAGCCCTGATTGCGCTCCGGCCAAGCGGACGGATCGTCATCCGCGGGCGATAGACCTCGGAGCGTCCACCTTTCAGCGAATTCCTCAACCTGGCTGGCAATGGCCCTCGTGGAAGTGTCGAGCCGAAGCTGGTCCGCAGCCAGCGCCATCAACTGCTTGGCCCGGGATGCGATTCCCGGGTCCGCGAGTCCTAACCGGGCAGCGGTTTCCCAGTCCGGGGAACCGGCGCAGATACCCCTGGCTTGGTCTGAGACAGCGGGATTGGAGATGAGCGCGGAAACGACGGCGGCGGGGACAGCCCACCAGCAGCCGGGCTGGGCATCGATGTATCTGATTTCGAAATACCCTTTGGGCCGGACGTGCGGGAAAAGTGTGCTCAAGTGCTGCTGTAAATCCTCAAGGTTTGCCGGCGGCCGGTCCGGTACCACTGCTGTCCCTAGACGGAGCCAATCACGGAACGTCAGACCTGCGGGGGCATGCCACTCCCCCGCTACACGTCGAATCATCATCAGGGGGGCGTCCAGGGCCCACCGGGCGTAGGACACCCCGGGATGCTGGGCCGCGCTGAAATGCGGTACGCCAGTCCTGGCCGGGTCCAGAGCGAGCCACGCTGCGAGCCGTGTGCTCTTCCAACCGCTTCGCCGGCCACCGATCCAGCCGGAGTTCGCGAATGTCGCTGCCAGCACTGGCCCCATTGAATACAGCAGCTTCCACCGATGACGGATTTCGACGTCGTCAGTGCCCGCCTCGACGTTGACCTGCACTGACGCAGTGGAACACATCATGGTGGTGCCCGCCGGCGCCCACGGTTCAAAATACTGTTCCATGGCAGCGTAGCGTGGGGCTTGCGTAATCCGCCTAGGTTCGAGGTGTGGCGACACTCCGGCACCCACCAGGATTGCATCCAAATCGGCAGCCTGCTCCCGCAGCAATTTCAGGCTGCCGTGAACTGAGAAAATGAGGTCTTGCAAAGAGGCTTCGGGGTTCGAGCTGAGCTCAAGCTGACCACCAGGTTCGAGCGTAAGACTTCCGTGAACGTCCAGATGTCGCAGTTCCGAGAACAAGCGCCGGTAGTTGTCGTCGGCAAATGGACGATGCAGGGACGGGTCTCCGATTCGACCCATGAGCAACTCAAGTTCGAGTCCGATGCGCCCGGCAGGACCGGTCGAGAAGCATGTGCGCTGAATCCACTCCTCGGCAGCCGCGACTGTCAGGGGGCCTTCCTGCTGATCAGCGATGCTGTTGGTGCCGCGGAGGATCCCGGTGGACGTCATCATGCTTTGTTCCTTTCGAGAAATAAAGAAAGGGGTCTGGGTGGACCACCGCAAAGAAGCGATCCACCCAACCCCAACGTTGCGCGGCCTCCCGCGCGCAGGCCCGAATCAGGCCGGGATGTCGCCGTCGTACCGCTCGGCACCCGGGAGAGCCTCGACCCATGGTTGCGCGGACCGGCACCAGACTTCCACGGTCGGCTTGAGCCATGACGTGTCGTTGAGCGTCCCCGCCTTAACAAAAGCCAGTCCAGGCATCGCGTCGATGCGGCCAACAATTGGGGAACCGCATTCCCCGCAGAACGACCGGTTGGTGTTGGTCTCGTGCTCAGAGCCGACGGTAATGAACGTCTTTACCGCGTCGCCTGTGATCGTGAGCTTTTCGTCGTCAACACCGATGACCAGCGAGTACGCGCCACCTGTCTGACGTTGGCAATCGGTGCAATGACACAGGGCCGTGAACTTGGGCTCACTGTCAATGGTGTAGGTGACTTCACCACAAAGGCACTGTCCGTCGAGTTTCATGTCTGCTCCTTGAGCTTCATTGGTGAGGGGACTTCAGGGGAGGTCGCACTGCTATCGTGTCGATCATCACATCCCAAGCTGAAACAATATCGCATTTCATAATTTGGCAAAAGGTCTTGCAAGCTCTCGCCTCTGCCCCTAAACTGAAACGTGAATCTGTTTCAGAATTCGATTTGTTTACCGCTCCACGGCAAGCCGCCGCATGATAGGAGAGATCACATGGGAGTTTCCATTACAGAGGGCACGCGTACCATCACGCCCCCGAACTTCAACGGACCCTACGGACTGCTCATTGATGGCAACATCATCCAGACCGAGGACCATTTTGACGTCTACAACCCGGCCACAAACTCGGTCCTCGCATCCGCACCCCAGGGCACACGGGAACACATGGAACGCGCCATCGGTGCCGCCAAACGAGCTTTCCCTGCGTGGGCGGCGCTGGCCGCAGACGAGCGCGAAGCGATCATCGTCAAATTCTTCGAGGCCCTCGAGGCCCACAAAGAAGAGTTCATTACCTTGCTCTCTCTGGAGCAGGGCAAGCCACGACACAACCAGGCGACGTTCGAAGTTAACCTTGCCAACCCCTGGATCCCCAACACAGCCAAGTCGAGGCTGGAGGACAAGGTACTGGTGGAGGACGATGAGAAGCGCGTAGAACTCCGTCGCTCACCGCTCGGTGTCGTGGGGGCCATCATCCCCTGGAACTATCCCTACCTCCACGTTCTGTGGAAGACCGTCCCCGCACTGATCACCGGCAACACCGTAGTTCTCAAGCCTTCTCCCTATACCCCGCTCTGCGCATTGCGGATCGGGGAACTGGCAGCCCAGGTCTTCCCTCCCGGCGTCTTCAACATCGTCACAGGCGGCAACGAACTTGGACAGATCCTCACTGAGAGCCCCGACGTCGGGATGATCACTTTCACGGGATCCACGGAAACAGGGACCAAGATCATGGCTTCAGCCGCCGGCACCATCAAGCGGGTCACCCTCGAACTGGGTGGAAATGACCCCGCGATCCTGCTCCCGGACGCTGACTGGCAGGACGCCGTGCCGCAGGTGTTCAACGCCGCCTTTGGAAACTCCGGTCAGTGGTGCATCGCGGCCAAGCGCATCTACGTACACCGTTCCTTCCATGCAGACTTCGTCAACGCGCTCGTGGACTATGCGAAGACGCAAAAGGTCGGCGACGGCATGGATCCCACCAGCGATCTGGGTCCCATCAACAACCGCATGCAGTACGACAAGCTCCGCGACCTCTTCGAAGACACTCGCCGCAATGGCTACGACGTTCCGCTCGGGGGCACCATCGACGAGTCCCTGGATGGCAATTTCGTTCCAGTCACCATCGTCAACAACCCTCCCGAGAACAGCCGCATCGTCCAGGAGGAACCTTTTGGACCGATCGTGCCCGTCCTTGTGTACGACGACGTCGAGGACGTCATCGAGCGCGCCAACGCCACAATCTTCGGCCTTGGTGCCACCGTGTGGGGACGAGACGAAGAACGGGCACTGGCCGTGGCGGACCGCATCGACTCCGGCAACGTCTGGGTCAATCAAGGCCAGAGCCACCCGGACCACGCACCTTTCGGCGGCCACAAGCAGTCCGGCCTGAGCGTCGAACACGGTGACGAGGGACTGGCTTCGCACACCAACAACAAAACCGTCGTGATTCGAAAGCGCTAGCAGCTCTTCTTCAACCAAACCATCCCGGGGTGCCGCAAACGGACCCGCTCATTCACAAGGAGAAACCATGCCCAAGAACCTCAAAGTCGTTCCGACTGACGAATATGACCAGATCATCACCACCGTTCAGAAGTATGTCGAAGGCCTGCGCGTTGGCAGCCCCGAAGGCGTTGCAGAAGCCTTCCATGAAGACGCCACCATGTACGGCTTTACCAACGGCCAGCTTCTGGGCGGAGCCATCAAGAACTTGTACGACTTCGTCGCCGAGAACGGCGCCGCTCCTGATGTCAAGACCCGCGTGGACATCATCGGCATCACCCAGACCACTGCCGTGGTGAAGGTTGACATGGAAAACGATGCCATTGGTGCTGACTACACCGACTTCCACACCCTGCTGAAGCAGGACGGCGATTGGAAGATCATCGCCAAGGTCTACCACCAGTACGAGGCCTAATCGAACAGAACCGGGGGAGGCTCGCCGCCTCCCCCGGTTTTTTCGTTCGTACAGGTATTCAGCACCCGAGGGGCGAGAATGATTTTGGAAACAATCCAGCGAACCGCCGCGCCATTGCGCCAAGAGGTGCTTGCGGCCCTTCGGCGGGCGATCGTTATCTCCGAGTACAAACCTGGAGAGAGGCTGGTAGAGACTGCGCTTTGCGATAAGTTCTCCGTGAGCCGGACAGTGGTTCGTGAAGCACTGCGGCAGCTGGAATCCGAGCAGCTGGTAGTGACGGTGCCGAACAAGGGCCCCGAAGTTGCAACCCTCACACCCACCGAAGCCCGAAGTCTCTATGAAGTTCGCGGCGCTTTGGAATCGCTCGCCGGAAACCTGTTCGCTGAGCGAGCCACAGAAGCTCAGCGCGGGCAACTCGTGGCGAGACTTTTTGACATCCGAAGAGCAGAGTCAGCCGGTGGGGCGCAGCAGTTGCTGGCAGCGAAAGACAGCTACTACGAAGTGCTTTTGGCTGGCGCTGGCAACAAAGAAATCTCGGGCATGCTTCGGCAAATCAATGCCCGCACTCAAGTACTTAGGGCCCTCTCTACAAGTTCCCCGGGGAGAAGTCCGCTCATGCTGGCCGAACTGACGGACATCACAACGTCAGCGGCCATCACTAGAGATCCCGAGGCAGCCCGGCGAGCTTGTGATGTACATGCATCAAACGCCGCGGAAGCCGCACTTAGTGCCATGGAGTCGACGCCTAAGCCTGGACACCCATGAAAGCATGAATGAATACAAGGAAGGGATGCACGCGATTCGCGTGCATCCCTTCCTGCCTTTGGAAAAGGCGGTCCCTGCCTGTCAGCCAACGAGGGTAGACACGGCCTCGGCCACTGGTGTTTCGCCATCAGTCAGCTCAACGATAGTCCGATTCAACTTGGAGTTTTGAAGCGCAGCATCAATGAACGCCGCGACGTTATCGCGTCGGATGTCTCCGTACTCAATCGCAGGACCCGCGGTAACCCGCCCATCTCCGGGGGCGTCAGTCAGAAGCCCCGGGCGAACTATCAACCAGTCCAGATCAGTACGCGTGAGGTAGACGTCTGCTGTCTTCTTCGTGCGCATATAGTGCTCAAAGCGTTCGTTCACCGACTCACCACGCCCTGACTCCGGGAAGGCGGACACCAGGACAAAACGGGACACTCCGGCGAGGGCGGCTGCATCGGCAGCCTTCTCGAGCCCCTTGCCGTCGATGAGGGTGGTTTGGTCCATTCCGGTGCCATGGGCGCCCGCAGAGAAGACCACGGCATCGTGTCCCATGAACTTTTCGGCCAACACCTCAACGGAGTCCTTGATCAGGTCTCCCTCCACGGGCGTCGCACCACTGGAGGCAACAGTCTCAGCTTGAGCGGGATTCCTGAACATTCCCGTGACGGCGTCACCGCGGCCACTCAGTAGTTGAGCCAGCCGTCGGCCAACTCCCCCGGCTGCGCCTACTTGGAATACCTTCATGCGCTTCTCCCTTCGCTTGTAGTTCGATATTCATCGTAGTACGACTCGTGTAGGAATTAGAAATCGCCAGGTCTTGGAACTTCTTGGATAATCGAAGCATGCGAACTTTGGACCACCCTACGCCCGACGAGATTCATATCGACGGCGTACTCTCGGCGCTGGCCGATCCGATCCGGCGTCGGATCGTGACCCAACTGGCCGATGGCCATGACGACCAGGCATGCATCGCGTTTGAGTTGCCCGTGAGCAAGTCCACGTCCACGCATCACTTCCGCGTGCTTCGCGAGGCGGGAATCATTGAACAGCACTATCAGGGAACGGCGATTCTCAACACGCTCCGGACGGGCGTAATGGAATCGCTGTTTCCAGGCTTGCTCAGTGTCGTCATTGCGGCTGAACGCAAGTCCACACTGAGGCAACGAGCGTCCTGACGCATGATCGCCCCCATCTAGATCTGGGGAACCAGGACGTCGCCAACCTTTGCAGCGGCAGGGACCTTGCGGCCGCTTCGGAGTCGAAGCTCAATGTACGTCGCCAGTCGCGATAGCCCCAGATTGATCACAATCATCACAAGCGCGATCACTACCAGCGCCGGGATGTAATTCGAATACGCAGAGCCGGCCTGGATTCCTTGCCGCACTGCTTCCACGTAGGTGATTTGGTAACCAAGCGCAGTGTCCTTCAGCGCTACAACCAATTGAGCGACGATTGCCGGGAGCATTGCCGTGATCGCCTGGGGCAGGAGAATCATCCGGAGTGTTTGTCCAGTGCCCAGGCCAAGAGCCACAGCAGCTTCCCCCTGGCCTCTCGGAATGGCTTTGATTCCTGCGCGCACAATCTCTGCAATCACGGCCCCGTTGCTCAGGGCAAGGCCGGTAACTACCGCCGCAACGGCAAGATCGGTTGACGGGAACAGGTCGTAGTCGGCGAAGAGCTGAAAGCAGAAAATCATCAGAATCAGCAGGGGAATTGCCCGGAAGAACTCCACCACGGCGGCGCACCCGTAGCGAACGAACCGATTGTCGGAGAGACGCCCGACGCCGAGCAGGATACCCAAGATTATGGCCAGGATGATGGCAAACACCGCAGCCTGAAGCGTTCCCACAATCCCGGGCAGAAGGTACGTCTGCCACATTTCCGGCGTGAGAAATGGCTGCCACTTCTCAGGTGCCAGCTGCCCTTTGTCTGCCAGGGCTGACATCACGAACCATCCGGCCGCTGCCAGCCCAACGACGCACAAAGCGCTGATGACGACGTTCAGAATTTGGCCTTTGGGCCCGGGGACGTCATACAAATTGTTGATGGGTGCTCGAGTGCTGCTCAACGCTTGACCTCAAACTTCCTGCTTAGGTATCCGAAAGCCGCGCCGGTCGGAAGAGTCAGGCACATGAAGCCGGCTCCGAAGATCAGCCCAACGACGATGAGGGCGGAGGTATTCTCGATCATTTCCTTCATCAAAAGGGCGGCTTCAGCCACGCCTATGACGGAAGCAACCGTTGTGTTTTTGGTCAACGCAATGAGGATGCTGCCCAAAGGCGCAATGACCGCCCGGAAAGCCTGCGGCAGGACGATGTGGCCCAATCCCTGCATAAAGTTCAGGCCCAACGACCGGGCCGCTTCCGACTGGCCGGGAGGGACCGTATTAATACCGGCCCTTAGCGCTTCGGATACGAACGTCGACGTGTACAGGCTGAAGGCCAGGACAGCCAGCCGGAACGAACTGTCCGTGATGGATGTGGGGGACTTTGGATCTGCCAAGGTGATGCCGAGTTGCTGCGCCAATCCGAACGATGCGAAAAGCACCACAAGTGTCAAAGGGGTATTCCGGACAATGTTCACGTACCCGGTGGCAAGCGTCCGCATCGCCCAAATCGGTGATACCCGCATGGCAGTCAGGACAGTGCCCAATACCAACGAGCCCAGCGCAGACAGCGCCGTGAGCTGCAGGGTGATCAGGAAGGCCGCCAGGATCTGATCGCCGTATTCGTTGAGGATGTTCATGTTAAGTATCCAGTCTCTTGTCTGGCTGCCCCGACTAGTAGCGGTCTACCACTGGCGTGGCGGGCAATGCATAACCGGACGGTCCAACGTTGCTCTCAAACGCTTTGGCCCACGATCCGTCGTCGATCATGGACTGAATGGCGTCGTTGATCTTGGCACGGCCCGCGGTGTCATCCTTCTTCAGACCAATGCCGTAGTTCTCCTTGCTGAAGGTACTGCCAACAAGCTTCAGCTTTCCCTGATTGGCAGCTGCGTAGCCGGCAAGTTGAATATCATCCGTGGTCATTGCGTCAACGGCGCCACTCTTCAGGGCTTCAACGCATGCGGAAGGGGTGTCGTACTCCTGAAGCTGCGCGTCCTTGCTGTAGTTCTTCTTGATGTTCTGTGCTGGTGTGGAACCGGTCACCGAGCACAACTTTTTGCCCCCATTCAGGGACTCCGGGCCCGTGATGTCTGTGGAGTCAGAACGAACCAGGAGCGACTGGCCAGCCAGGAAGTAAGGCCCCGCGAAGGCGACCTTCTCCTTTCGGGCATCGTTGATGCTGTAGGTATTCACCACATAGTCCACCTGCCCGTTCTGGATCAGGCTCTCTCGCTGCGCCGGAGTCGCTTCCTTCCAGGTGATGGAAGACTCCTCGACGCCAAGCTTCTTGGCGACATACTTGGCAACGTCAACATCGAAACCCTTGAATGATCCGTCCGGAGTCTTGATTCCAAGGCCTGGGCGATCAAAGGAAATGCCGATGGTGAGGTGGCCCGATTGAGCGCTTGCTTCAACTGTTTTCGCTTTGTCGGATGCACCGGAGCAACCGGCGATCGAGCTGGCAAGGAACAGCGCTGCGGCCGGAATGGCCAGGAACTTGAGCTTCACGATGTGCTGCTTTCTAGATTGGGGTGGCTTGTCAGTGGCTGAGGATCTTGCCGAGGAACTCTTTGGCCCGCTCGGTGGTTGGGTTGTCAAAAAACCGGTCAGGGGTTGTGTCCTCGAGGATCTGACCATCGGCCATGAACACCACCCGGTCGGCGGCGCGTCGAGCGAAGCCCATCTCGTGCGTAACTACGAGCATCGTCATGCCTCCTTGTGCCAGCGACGTCATGACATCCAGTACTTCGGTGACCATTTCCGGGTCAAGAGCCGAGGTAGGTTCGTCGAAAAGCATCACCTTCGGCTCCATGGCCAATGCCCGGGCAATGGCAACACGCTGCTGCTGTCCACCCGAAAGCTGGGCGGGGAGCTTATGCGCCTGATTTGCTATACCTACCCTCTCGAGCAGGGCCATTGCCCGCGTTTGAGCCTCAGCCCTTCCGATTCGTCGCACCTTGAGTGGCGCAAGCATGACGTTTTCGAGAATGGTTTTGTGGGCAAAGAGGTTGAATGACTGAAAGACCATTCCGACGTCGGCCCTGTAGCGCGTCAGCGCCTTGCCTTCCTTGGGGAGAGGCTTGCCGTCGACGGCGACCGTGCCGGATTCGACGGTCTCCAACCTGTTGATAGTTCGGCAGAGAGTCGATTTTCCCGAGCCAGAGGGACCCAAGACAACCACAACCTGGCCCTGGGCAACCTCAAGATTGACATCACGGAGCACGTGCAGAGGTCCGAAATGCTTGTTGACCCCCCTGATGGAGATCATCGCCTTCTTCTCGTCGCCAGCAGCCTCAGAAGTGCTGTCAACAAACTTTTGCAGTTCCATGTTCGCCATTCGTTTGGGGATATTTCGTCTCGACGGTCGTGGTGGGAGGTGCAGGTTTCTCACCTTGGGCTCCCATGTGACCTAAGTTACGAAAGTAAGAATGTTAACATTTGTACGGCAAAGAGCAGGAGAGGGCAAGTCGCCGCGGGAGCTCCTGACGCGGACGAGGCCGGCACCGGGCTTCGTCCGCTGGCGAACTTTCAGAAGGACGTGTGACTAGCCCGCACCTTGGAGGCGTTCCTTGCTGTCGAGGTCGGCCTTGATTCTTTCGAACGCAGTCTCGATGTGCTCACGCACCAGCTCTTCAGCCTTCGCACCATCCTGGTCGCGGATGACGCGGAACATTTCCCAATGCTCTGGGCCAATGCGGGCCCTGTAATCATCATGGCCTTGCTGTCGATTGAGGAGAAGCAAAGCGATCTGCGAACGCAGACCCAACCAAACCTGCTCCAACCTCTCATGACCGGCACAGGCGTAGATCGCATCATGAAACGCAATGTCCGATTGGAGCATGTCACCCCTATCCCCCAGGGCGGCCGCCCGCTCAATGTCCTCGGCACGCACTTGAAGGAGGTCCAAATCCTTCCCGGTGCGGTGTGCAATCAGCCGCTGAACGGCGAGCAACTCTATCGAGTACCGGAGGGAGTAGATCTCTTCAAGGTCCTTGTGTGTAAAGACGGTAACCCGCGATCCCCGGTGCCAGTCGCCTTGAAGCAGGCCCTCCTGCCGCAGCAAAACGATGGCATCCCGCACTGGTCCGCGACTGACGGATAGGGACGCGGCCATCTCCACTTCATTGATCCGTTCCCCCGGAGGTATTTCCCCGGCCAGAATTGCGTCACGGATCCGGTCCGCGACGTCCTGGGCCATTCCGCGACGTTTCAGGGGTGCGCGAAGGGTTCCGTTCTTGACATTTGCTGTGGTGTCAGATTTCATAATGTTAACATTCTTGCAGTTGGAGGCTTGCTGGTCACTTCTACCACACTATCCCAGCACTCCATCCGGAACCTGTCCGGATCGCGGGATGCTGAATCCAAGACGGCCGCCTGCTTTCGATGCAGGCTCAATTCCACCACCTGCATCCCCCTGAAATTGGAGTATCCCTATGAGTACCGCTACCACTACACGGTTTGGACGGTTTGCCGATCGGTTGCGGGATATTGGTCCGTCCCCGATCCGAGCGATTTTTGATAAGGCGGCGGCGTTGGAAGCTGCCGGTGAGAAGGTGTATCACTTCGAGATCGGGCGCCCGGATTTTGATACCCCGCAGGTAGCCAAGGACGCTGCGGCTGCGTCGCTGGACCGCGGAGAGGTTCATTACGGCCCGAACGCGGGAACGATTGATCTTCGCGAGGCGATCAGCGGGTATCTGCAAGAGCGCCGCGGGACCATCTATGACCCGGGTACTGAAGTACTCGTCACGATCGGCGCGAACGAAGCGGTGTTCCTGGCATTAATGGCTTTCTGCGGCCCCGGCGATGAAGTGATCTTCCCCGTCCCGGCCTGGGCGCACTACGAGTCATGCATCCGCCTGGCCGGTGCCACCCCCGTCCCTGTCCGGCTCGACGCGGACAATGATTACCGCCTCGATATCGACGCGATCGCCGCCGCGATCACCCCCGCGACACGCATGGTCATCCTCTGCACACCGAACAATCCCACCGGCGGTGTCGCAACGGCCGAGGAAATCGAAAAACTCGCCAACGTCCTGGAACCGACCGACGCGCTGCTGATGTCCGATGAAATCTACGCCGACCTCGTCTACGACGAGATCCGGCACCAGTCCCCGGCCTCCGTAGGGAACCTCCGCGAACGGACTTTGGTCATCGGCGGCTTTGCGAAAGCCTTCGCCATGGACGGCTGGCGCCTCGGTTGGCTCGCCGGCCCCAAAGAACTCATCACACCGGCACTAAGAGTCCGCCAGTACACGACCGTGTGCGCCCCCACCTTCCTCCAACCCGGCGCGGCCGCAGCCCTCCGCCACGCGGGCCCCGAGGCGGAAACGATGCGCATCCAATTCCAGGAACGACGCAAAGCCGGCCTCAAGATCCTCACCGGCATTCCCGGCGTCACGGTAAGCCAACCCGACGGCGCCTTCTACTTCTACCTGACCTACACACCCGATACCGCCGAACCAGCCGAACAACTGGCACTACGACTCCTCGATGAACAACGCGTCGCCGTTGTCCCGGGGACCGCGTTCGACCCCGACGGTGGAACCCACTCCATCCGGATCTCCTACGCCTGCCACATTGACGACCTCACCGAAGGCCTGCGACGCATCGTCCAGACCCTGAACACACCACACCACAAGGGAGCCTGACCACCCATGACTACCACCATCACCCAGGACCGCCACAGCGAAGTGGTGGACGCGATCGTGCGCCTGGCCCCCGACGGCGTCGCGTACGTCCCCTCCGCGTCCATCGCCCCGATCATCAACGGCGTCCTCACCGCCCAAAGCAACGGCGACCTGCCACTGGTCTACCCCGTCTCCCGCGAAGAAGAAGCCATCGGCGTCGTCGGCGCCTACCCGTTCGCCGGGAAATTCGGGGTCATCATCATGCAGGACAACGGCTTCGGCAACGCACTGACCGCACTCACCACCTTCGCCGTGTCCTACCACCTGCCCCTGCTCATCGTCGCGAACACCCGCGGCGGGCTCGGCGAGTACAACTCCATGATCCACACCATCTCCGCACCCGTCCCCGCGTTGCTGGCCTCCACCAACATCCCCGTGTTCCAGGTAGACCGACGCAACACCGCCCAGGACTGGGGCGCGACCGTCGCCGAAGCCGGCAACCACGCCCGCATGACCTACCGACCCGTCGTGGTCCTCATGGAATTCTTCGACCCCAAAGACGCAAAGGCAAAAGCATGAAACGCATCGAAGCCCTCCAGGCCATTGTTGAGACCACCGCCGAGGTCCCCGTCATCGCGACCTGCGCCGCGACCTCCCGCGAACTGGCCTCCGTCGAAGACCGCCCCAACCACCTCTACCTCCTGGACGCCATGGGCCTGGCCATCTCCGTCGGCACCGGCATCGCCCAAGCCATCAAAAACACCCCCATCACAAGGGCAGTGGTCATCGAAGGCGACGGATCCCTCCTGATGAACCCCGGCTCGGCAATCACCGCCGGCTACCTCGCTCCGGAGAATCTCGTCATCATCCTCCTCGACAACGGCGTCTACGCCTCCACCGCCTCCATCCCCACCCAGGCCGTCACCATCGACCTCGGACGCTTCGCCGAATCCGTCGACCTGAAGGTCCTCCGGGCTGAGAACACCGAAGAACTGTCCCTCGCCCTGAAACAAACCCTCACCGAAGACGGGCCATGGTTCATCCACGCCCGTACCGAGCCCGGCAACGAACCAGGCACCAAACTCCTCCTCATCGACCCCGTCACCCACGGCAACCGCTTCCAAAACTGGCTCACCCCACAACTCACCGAGTCCAAGTAGCCAACAATCAATCACTACCGGGCCCGAGCGGGCCCGGCAGTGCCCATCTGCTGAAAGCACGAGAACTTCAATGGAAATGACCACCACTGCCTCCGCTCCCCCGCTTGGATTTCCGGAGAAGCTTATGCCCATCGGCGGCTCATGGATCTCCTCGAGCAACGCTGCAACTCTCACCGTAGCCAACCCGGCCACTGGAGAACCCATTGCTGAAGTTCCCTCTGCAACGGTTCAGGACGGTATGTCTGCCGTCGATGCCGCGGTCGACGCACAGCCTGCCTGGGCTGCGACCCCCGCCCGGGAACGCGCCGACATTCTCTTTCGCACCTACGAAGGTATCCTGGCTCGTCGCGACGAGTTCGCGGCACTCATCACCGCGGAAATGGGTAAGCCGCTCCCGGAAGCCCAGACTGAAGTCGATTACGGTGCCGGGTTCTTCCGCTGGTTCGCCGAATCCGCCGGCAGGATACACACCGAAGGCCAGTTCGGCGTCGAACCCGGAGGCAACTATCAGATCGCAGTCTCCAAACGCCCCGTGGGACCCTCCCTGCTGATCACGCCCTGGAACTTCCCGCTCGCGATGGGCGCGCGGAAGATCGCACCGGCCCTCGCCGCAGGGTGCACAACGATCCTCAAGCCTGCCGAACTGACCCCCTTGACTTCGCTGCTACTTGCCAGGGTTCTTGAAGAAGTAGGCGCTCCTGCCGGTGTTGTCAACGTCATCACCACCTCCAATTCCCGCGACGTTATCGCCGCCATCATGAAGGACTCACGAGTCCGCAAAATCTCCTTCACCGGATCTACACAGGTTGGGCGCGCACTCTTGGCCCAAGCAGCCGAGAACGTCATGAACACCTCCATGGAGCTCGGTGGCAACGCACCCCTGATCGTGTTTGACGACGCCGACCTTGACCAAGCCGTCGAAGGCGCCATGCTCGCCAAACTCCGCAACGGCGGCCAATCCTGCGTCGGCGCCAACCGCATCTACGTTCAAAGTGGTATTGCTACCGAATTCACCGCCCGTTTCACCGCAAGGATGGCCACTGCCCGTCTCGGCGACGGCGCACACCCTGACACGGATCTGGGTCCGCTTGTGGATACAAAACAAGTAAAGACGGTGGCTGCATTGGTTGCCGACGCCATCGCCAAGGGTGCCGCTTGCCTGACGGGCGGAACTATTCCCGAGGGCCCTGGTTCTTACTACCCGGCGACGGTCCTGACTGACATCCCAGCAAACGCCGACATCCGCAGTGAGGAAATCTTCGGCCCCGTCGCAGCAATATACGAGTTCCATACTGAAGCCGAAGCCATTCACGAAGCCAACAACACCCCATACGGGCTGGCCTCCTACGTCTTCACCGAAAACCTCTCCCGTGCGCTGCGCGTCGCAAACGCCATAGATGCCGGTATGACCGGCATCAACCGCGGACTCGTCTCCAACCCCTCCGCACCCTTCGGCGGAACAAACGCCTCCGGACTGGGACGCGAAGGTGGAACCGAAGGCCTCGAGGCCTACCAAGAAACCAAATACACCGGGATTCAGCTTTAGCCGGATGGAAGTCGTGCAAGTCGACCAGGAATATGGGGCTGATCCATGCAGACGGTGATGATTTTCCTGGGGATAGGTGCGGGTGTTGCTTCAATGGTCCTGGCCATTCCGTCTCTGCGTCGTCGTACCAGTGCCGCAGAGTCGCTGTCTGTGGCAGCAACCGGGGCCGTGATATCCGGTTTGCTGGCGTTGGCTTTTTGTGGTGACGACCTCGCCGGTCCTGTTAGTGCACTCAATCTATTGGCGTCGGCGACCGGTGCCACAGCATTGCTGGGCTTAACGCTCACGTCAGGGCGGACAGGTACCCCACGTCACCAGCGCGACTAACTGCACAGACACGACTAACTGCACGGGGAAGGGGCCGTTCCAAGGAACGGCCCCTTCCTCGTGCACTTATGTCACCAATTCTGGCCAGTTGGGGAGATCACCAAATCGTTGACGGTGGTATTTGCTGGTTGATTAAGGACATAAACCACGGCGTCGGCGACGGCCTCCGGAGTAATGGCCAGTGCATTGAGCTCTTTGGCTGCTGCGCGTCCAGCGGGGTCGCCCACTTTGTCGGCCCACCCGGTGTCGATGACTCCGGGGCTGATAGTGCTGGCCTGAATACCGTGTTGTACTCCGAGTTCCTTGCGCATGCTCTCCGTGATGGCTCGTACGAAGAACTTGGTTGCGCTGTATACCCCGGCAGATTCGCCGATCTGATGACCCGCCACAGACGCCATGTTCAAGATGTAACCTGATTGACGCTCCAGCATGATGGGCAGGACAGCCTGGATACCGTTGAGATACCCCCGAATATTCGTATCGATCATCCGGCCCCAGTCGTTGACGGCTAAATCCTTCCAGGCGGAGAACAACATGAGTCCCGCGTTGTTGACCAAGATGTCGACGCCGCCAAAGGTCTCGACAGCATAATGGGCCAGAGCTTCCATATCTGCAGAATCCGTAACGTCGGCGATACGCGCTGCCGCGGTTCCGCCTGAGGCACGAATCTCCCCGACGAGGACGTCGAGGCGATCCTGGTCCCGGGCAGCGAGCACCAGATTCGCGCCATGTGCTGCCAAGGCCTTGGCAGCTGCGGCACCGATGCCTGATGATGCGCCGGTGATGATGATGGTCTTGTTCTGCAAGTGATTCATGGAGAGACCTTCCTACTTCTTGCGACGTTGTACGGCGTAGCCATATTGTTCGGGCCATTGGGGTTCGATGCCGAGCTCACTGGCAGCCTGCTGCGGCCAGTACGGGTTGCGGAGCAGCTCGCGGCCAAGGAATACGGCATCTGCTTGTCCGGTTTTCAGTATGTCCTCAGCCTGGTGGGCGTCGGTGATAAGTCCCACAGCACCGGTAGCAATTCCAGCTTGGTCGCGCGCTTGCCCCGCAAAGGGAACTTGATAGTTGGGGCGGGCAGGAATCTTGGCGTCCCGAACGATGCCTCCGGTGGAAACGTCAAGGAAGTCGACCCCGTGCGCCTGTAGTTCTTTGGCCAGACGGACGGTGTCGTCTGCGGTCCAACCCTCGCGGGGATCGTCGTCGTTCTCGCTTAGCCAGTCGGTGGCTGAGGTACGGAAGAAGACCGGGAGGTCCTGGGGCCAAACTGTCCTGACGGCGTCCACTACCTCGAGCGCAAAACGCATCCTGTTTTCGAAGCTTCCACCGTAGGCATCCGTGCGCTTGTTGGACGCCGGAGATAAGAATGAGTGGATCAGGTATCCATGCGCACCGTGAACCTCGACAACCTCAAAGCCCGCTTTGAGGGCCCGCTTTGCAGATTCGGCGAAGTCGGTGACGAGCTGCTTGATTTCGGCGACGGACAGCTCCGTTGGCAGAGACAGTCCCTGGAAGGCTTCCTGGCTGGGGCCCACAGCAGTCCAGCCGCCGTCGCGTTCGTCCAAGTAGCCGTCAGAAATCCAAGGCTTGTCAACGGACGCCTTTCGCCCCGCGTGGGCCAGTTGGATAGCGGGCACTGAACCATAAGACCGGATTGCTGCTGCTACACGGCCAAAAGACTCTTCTTGCTCGTCATTCCACAGCCCCAGATCCCACTGGCTGATGCGCCCGTCCGGCCGGACACCGGTGGCTTCGACCATGACCAGGCCGGCACCGCCTGCCGCACGACTGGCCAAGTGGGTCAAATGGAAATCCGTGGGGACGCCCGTTTCCGGGCCATTGGCAGCGGCCGAGTACATGCACATCGGGGACATCCAAACCCGGTTCGGAATTGTTAGATCCCGCAGCTTAAGGGGAGCGAAAAGGCTACTCAAGGAAATCTCCTTCTTGGTTCTGTGTGGAGGACGACGGCCAGCGTTGTTCGCAAGCCAACCTAAGTACGATAAGCCTCGTAGTATGCATATTGTCAAACTACGATGAGTGTCGTACCTTTGATGATGACCGACGAAAGGGACACCATGCGCTCTGCCGTAGCTACATCCGAGGCGCGCCTATTGGATCACCCCGAGTCTGAAGAGATTCGACTCGAGGCAGTTCTGCACGCGCTATCGGATCCCATCCGCCTGAAAATTGTCGGAGATCTGGCCATGGGGCACGATGACATGGCATGCATCGCATTTGAGCTGCCCGTGAGCAAATCCACGTCGACGCACCACTTCCGCGTACTTCGGGAGGCGGGCGTCATTCGACAGCACTACCGGGGAACATCCCGTATCAGCAAACTACGCAACGAAGACCTCCAGGCGAGATTCCCGGGACTGCTGGATGCGGTACTGCTGTCGTCGGCGGGCGCGTCAACGACGACGGAACGCACCGGGGATTGACATTCCGGATGGGTCATTCGGGTGTTGATGTGCGCGACTGAAAAGGCCGGCCCCTACTCCCCGACTGCAGCGAAGCGGGAACTGACAGTGCCAGGAAAGAACTAACTTGCCCCCACGGCCGAGTGCCCGCTGGGCGCACCTTCGGCATCCGTAGTGGTGAAACTGGCAAGCGCAATATCACCGGCGTTCTTCACGTGGGCACGGCACAGCCTGCTGGCTTCATCGGCATCTCGGCCGCGGATCGCCTGAACGATCTCGTCCAACTCAGCCACCGTCTGGTCAAATCGACCTGGAGAAGACAGCGTCATCCTACGCAGCATGGTTACGCGATTGTTCAACTGCTGGAGCATCTGGGCGAGCACATGGTTTCCGGACCCGGCGAAGAGAACTTCGTAGAACCCGTTCTTCGCCTGGAGTACGTTTATTTGGTTGGCAGCAATGTCCGACTCATGGAGTGTTCGAACAGAGGCGGCAAGCTTGTCGATTTCGGCGTCCGATGCCTTGAGCGTGAAGCAGTATGCGAGGTGCCCTTCGATGAGCCCCCGGGCCTCATAAATTTCACGGGCATCTTCTTCTGTGATCACCGCCACTGACGGGCCCTTGTGGACCACGTTGGTTATCAGCCCTTCGGCCTCCAATTGCTTCAGCGCCTCTCTCAGGAGAGTACGGCTAACACCGAGCCTGTCACAGAGGTCCCGTTCGATCAGCTTTTGCCCGGGCGTGAAGGCGCCGTACAAGATAGCGTCCCGCAGCGTGTTTTCGGCCAGTTTCCGCAGCGACATGTCGTCGCGCTGCAGCCTCAAACCCAGTGGTGACTCCATGGCAGCCTCCCCTCCCGTCGTGAATATGCCTTGACTTAGGGTACTACGAGCATGGCCGGAGCGGCCATAATGACTGGCGATCGGATTGTCCGACACGTCCTTGCATTTCATTCTCCTGGATCAGGCCTCTCGCGCCCCAAAGAGTCTATTGCCCTAACGACATCCCGCTCTTATACTCAAGCAAAGAGCTGTTTTGTATGACAAAAATGCATTGGGACAATCGTACTTGACAGTTTCTGGTGTGATCTGTACTCCTTCCCGAGGAGGGGATGGAGCAGATACCGACCGTAAGGACAAAGTAATGGTCAATGAAGACCTGAACCTCGATTCGGCCCCGAGAGCAATCGTGGCCGAGAATCACGAGACAGCAGTAGCAATCCAGGAGGTGAAGAAGTCCTTCGGGGAGACACAGGCCCTGCGAGGAGCAAGCTTCTCCGCGCGTGCTGGGGAAATCCACGCGATTGTCGGTGAGAACGGCAGCGGGAAAAGCACGCTGGCAAAAATCATGTCCGGCATCGTTCTCCCAGACGAGGGATCCGTGGACATCCATGGTCACCACGTGTCGAGTCCCGCCGAAGCACTCAAGACAGGCGTCGCGACCGTATTCCAGGAAGTTCTCGTCGCAGAAGGCGCCAGTATTTCGGACAATGTTTTCATCGGATCGCAGGGCGTATGGCGCTCCCGCATGTCCAGGAGCGAGCAGCACCGACGTGCAACCGATGTACTGGAGCAGCTTATGGGCCATTCCGTCGACGCCTCGGCATTGGTGGAAACCCTGAGTCTGGCAGACCGGCAATGGGTCACCATTGCGCGCGCCCTTGTCCGTTCCCCAAGAGTAGTCATCTTCGATGAGTCCACCGCGGCGCTCGACTTATCGGGGGCCGCACGGCTTTACGCCCAAATGGAGCGGCTCCGTTCCGAAGGTGTCTGCGTCGTGATTGTTACTCACCGTATCGCTGAGCTCACGACTTTCGCCGACAGTGCAACGGTTCTGCGCGACGGAATCGACGTCGGGATCCTCAGAGGCAGCGAGATCACCGAAACCCGCCTCATTGAACTCATGACCGGCGTCAAAGAGCGGAGCGGCCTGGCACCTCAATCCCGCAGGCTCTCCAAAGGCGGAACAGCAGATATCGTCCTTCAAGCCGCCGGCCTCGTGGCAACGCAGGGAGCACGTCCTTCGGACTTTGTGCTGCACAGTGGCGAGATCGTCGGCTTTGCCGGGCTGGACGGCCAAGGTCAGGCCGAGTTCCTCCAAACCCTCACCGGCGTTCGCCAGCCAATCAGCGGCGAAGTTACCGCCATTGCCAGGACCGGTGCGGAGCACCCCATCAGCAACCTGGCAGAGGCCATAGCAGCCAGAGTCTCCTACATTTCAGGCGATCGACGCAAGGAAGGAATTTTCCCAAATCTCAGCATTATCGAGAATTTTGGAATGCCGTTATACCGTCATCACCGCCGTGCCGGCGTCATCGACAGGACTGCCATCTCCGCCCGCTTTGATGCCATGTCCAAAACCTTGAAGCTACGGGCAGGCGCACCGTCGAATCCCATCACCTCCCTCAGCGGCGGTAATCAGCAAAAGGTCCTCATCGGTCGGGAACTGGCTCAAGATCCGCAGGTTGTTGCCCTCAACGATCCCGCAAGGGGAGTCGACATCAGCACAAAGCGTGAACTGTATGCCCAGTTGGAACATCTCGCCCTGGAAGGCGCCGGAATCATTTATCTCTCTACTGAGATTGATGAACTCATCGGGCTCTGCGACCGTGTGGCTGTTTTCCGCGACGGCGCACTCCTTGGTTGGGTGACCGGTGACAACATCACGTCCGACCGCGTTCTTGCCGGAATGTTCGGGCACCTTGAAGCAGACTTCGACGTCGAGAAAGCACTGGTGGAGCAGCAATGAAACAACAAAGCCGATTCGGCAGGTTCACCAGCAAATCTGCCTACGCATTCGCCGCGTGGGGTTTGCTTGCCGTCCTTCTCATCGTGTGCGCAGTTCGCGCGCCTTACCTCTTCACCGCCAGCGGAATCGGAGGGCTGCTCGTCTCGGCCGTACCTCTGGTCCTTGTGGTGATGGGAATTACCGTCACGGCCCTGGTGGGCAGTGGCGTCGATCTGTCCGCAGGTCCGCTGATGATCTTCGTCAATGTCACCCTTGTCAAAGTCCTCTTCGACCAGCAGATAGGGTCACCCGTTGCTGTCATCGCATGGGCACTTGGCATTGGAGTCTTGATACAAATCATCCAAGCCATCGTCATTACGGTCGCTCGCATCGAACCTGTGATCGTGACTCTGAGTGCATTCCTGGCACTGTCCGGGATCAACCTGGTCATCCTTGCACAACCGGGCGGACAAGCTCCGAGATGGCTCGCTGAATGGGGATCCGGCAGGTCGATACTCGCCCCCATGACGATAGTTCTGATCACGGCAATATTGGGTTGGTGGGCATTCACCAGGACCCAACTGTTCACGAACCTAAGGCTCGTCGGGTCGAACCAGCGCACCGCGTTCGTCAGCGGAGTACCCGTAACAATGATCCGCGTCGTCGCCCACGGTATTTCCGGGTTGCTGATTGGTGCGGGCGGCCTGGCCTACACCGGTCAAATAGCATCGGGAAACCCCACCCAAGGAGGCACCTACACACTCGCAGCGATCACGGCCTTAGTGCTTGGAGGCATCAGCCTTGCGGGTGGCCGAGGCGGCGTATTGGGCTCCATTCCCGGGGCCATCGCCGTCACCCTTATCTCATTCACTCTGACCACGTTCTCGCTGGGGTCATTGGCTTCATTCGTTGTGCAGCTCTCGTACGGCCTCATCCTGGTCGCAGCACTTCTGATCAGCGTGATAATCCCATCACTGTGGCGCAAGCGCCAGGAGGTAAAGGCATCATGACAACCGTCAAAGCGCAGCAACGCACCATCCGAGTACCGCTGCTGTCCAAGGCTTCGGGGCAAAAGAACGTCATCCTCGGGCTCATCATGCTGGCGGCATTACTTGCCGTCGGAGCCGCCACAGTACAAGGTTTCCTCTCTGGCTCGAATGTTCGCTCCATGCTGCTACTCGGCGCGTTCCTTGGCCTGGCATCGGTTGGGCAGACTCTCTGCGCGTTGCTCGGCGGGCTTGACCTCTCCATTCCCTACTTGATCGGTTCGGCCAACATCGGGACCCTCTACATGATCAGCTCTGGCGTGCCGGCAGGCATGGCGATCGTGATAACTCTTGTTCTCGGCATCGTCGTCGGCACGATAAACGGCCTCATAAGTCTCCATCTCCAGAATCAAGCTCTCATCGTGACACTGGGTGTTGGATTCGCCACGGTGGGGGCAACGCAGGTTCTCACCAGCGCAGGCGCATCGAATGCCGGGGGCACGAGCGGTGTAGTACCCGACTGGCTCGCCAACATTTCCTCGCTGAGCGGGGAAACGCTGGGTCTCCCTGTACCTCCAGTCATCCTCATTTGGCTTGTTCTCGCCGCTGCCCTGATCTTCATCATGCGTTCAACGTGGTTTGGTCGGAGCACCTACGCCTTAGGTGGAAACCGCTCAGCCGCGCGGCTCATGCTCATCTCGGAACCGCGCAGGTGGGTCACTGTCTACGCGCTTAGCGGCCTCTTCTCAGGAGCCACAGGAATACTCCTGCTCGGCTTCACTGGTGGAGCGTTCGTGCGTGTGGGCGATCCCTACCTGTTCCTCACCGTGGCCGCAGTTGCCGTGGGCGGAACCTCCTTGCTTGGCGGCAGGGGCGGATATGGCAGCACTCTCGTCGGCGTGCTCGTCCTGATCGCCTTGACCTCGCTGTTGGTGGGCTACGGCCTGAACAACAACGCGCAACAATTTGTACTCGGCCTACTGATCGTGCCCCTCGTCGGCTTCTACGCGCGCAATCCCCACATCAGACAGCAGATCTAACGCCCGACATCCAACTCAACTTTCTGCCCCGGGGAACTCCGGCAGTGGCGCCGTTCCCCGGGATCGACTGAAGACATGAAGGACCGAAATGACTAACCAGTATGAAGCAGACGAACACAGCGAACTATGGAATGACGGAATCAAGGTACGCCGGGAGGTTCTCGGAGATTCATACGTCAGCGGTTCCCTCGAGCGCACAGCCGGAACCGAAAGTGAAGCCCTTCAGACCCACATCACCGAAACAGTATGGGGTGCCGTGTGGACGCGACCCGGCCTTGACCGTCGAAGCCGAAGCCTCCTCAATATCGGCATGTTGGTCGCGCTCAACCAGCACCATGAACTTTCTGTCCACGTCCGGGGTGGCCTGAGGAACGGCTTAAAACCGAGCGAGATCGTAGAGTCAATCGTCCAGGCCACCGCCTATTGCGGTGCGCCTGCGGGACTCGCAGCGATGCGCGTCGTCCAGGAAACGCT
This sequence comes from Pseudarthrobacter sp. MEB009, assembly GCF_030208875.1. NCBI lineage: Bacteria > Bacillati > Actinomycetota > Actinomycetes > Micrococcales > Micrococcaceae > Pseudarthrobacter > Pseudarthrobacter sp. MEB009. The sequence goes on along the minus strand of NZ_JARVTC010000015.1, from coordinate 141,633 downwards.
CAATGAAGTTACCCGCTCCGCCAACGTCGACGAAGTCACAGGCGCCGATGCTGACGCCGAAGAGATCAAGACCATATAGGGCCCGAACAATGTCGTGATCGCCATCGACCGAAAGTACGCTCAAGCCCGGCTGGGAACTCCACCGGGCTTTTGCGTGCCCTTGCGCGATTCCCAATGAGGCCCCAAGTCGATTGGCGCTGCGGCGGACCGTGCCAAAGCAACCGGCTAACCAACGGACAGTCTGGCCGTATGCCGGCTGACGCAACGTCCTGTCAACGTTAAAGAGGTCGGTCGCCACGGCCCCAATTATTTGGGTGTCGCGACGACCGACGGGACTGCTGATTGCGAGCCTGGGCATCTATTGCGATGCACGAAGGAGAACCACGTGTTCTCAGCTTTATACGCTGCTCGCTAATAGGCCTTCTGTAAGAGCTCCCTTACATCATCGGCTGATACCGGTCGCGGTGCTTGACGAATGACGGCTTCCGCCTCGCCCATCGTCGCGCGAACAACGTTTTCCAACGCCTCCGGGCTCAGACCAAATTCACGGATTTGGCGCGGTACTCCCAGCTTGTCGAAGAGTAGCTCCAGCTCCTCAGGAGCCGACATCGCGTTCGTTGCTCCTCTTGCCGCTGCCATCGCGGTGGCCATTGTGGCCTGTTGGCTTGCGGTCGCTTCAGCGTAGAACCGCATAACGTGAGGCAGCGTGATGCAGGACGTTACGCCGTGAGGAACGCCGGCCGCACCCAACTGGTGGCCTATGGCATGGGATAACCCAACTGGTACGTTGTGAACTCCGACCAGTGACATCCAGGCCGCCTGCTGGCAGCGCAGAGCCGCTTCGTAGTCATGAGGGTCAGACGCCGTCAGGGGCAGATCCTCGGCCAGGGTGCGGAGAGCCGCAGTGCACAGCGCGGTGGTGAACGGGTGCGCATTCGTTGCATAAGCAATTTCGACCGCATGGTCGATGGCCCTGACACCGGTTGTGATCCACAATTTCCTGGGAGTTAGGGCACACAGCTCCGGATCCAGCACAACAATCCTGGGTGTAAGGGCGAGGTACCTGGTCAGTTCCTTGGTGTTGGTCGTGTCGTCGACAAAGGCGGCAACGCCATTCCACTCTGCCGCCGATAAGGTCGTAGGCACGGCGATGACAGGAAGCGGGATACCTTGCAGCTCCGGCAGCCCGTGGGAAATGCTGTAGCGCAGGAAGTCCTGCTCCGAATGAATACCCTCCCCCACTCCCAAGGCGGTGAGTTTTGCTGCGTCAACAGCGGAGCCTCCGCCTATGCCTATCACGACGTCGGCATGTGCGCTCTGAGCAATCTGCACAAGCTCAGCTAGTCGCTTGACTGGGTTATGGGCCTCGACCCTGCTGTAAACCGCTACGGCACTGGCTCCCAGCGCACTGACGAGATCATCGAATTGTTGGGTGGCGCTGATGGACTTGCCTGCTATGAGAAGGGCACGTTTAAGTCCTCGCCGCTCCAGTTCAGCGGGAATTTGCTGGATAGCACCACCGCCCTCGATGACTCGTTCGATACGCGGCATGTCGAAGACACGTGGTTGACTCATTCTTTCCTCCAATAGGGATTGGCACGCCCCGTTCCCGAGGCGCGCCAGCTCCTGTTATCTAGTTTTGACCCAGCATGGGGACTTGGCGAGGTAACCCCGCGGCAGGCCTCTCACCTGCATCAGCTACCGCCTGCTTCCGGCTGCCTCAGCCGCCTTCGATGCAGCTTCGGACTCCGGCACTGCCGGGATGGCCGAGCCTTGGCTGTCTGCCGCCTCAGCAGCACGGCTGGCCGGTGGAGTTGCCGGTCCCGAAACGGAAGCGTCGCCTGATTCCAGCTCGTTCAGGTAGCTCACAGCGTTCGCCCCTGCTACTCGACCAAAGGTCATGGAGCGAATTGACGACGTCGCCGGCGGGTACTCGTGGTAGAACAATCCCGTAATTTCGCCCGCTGCGTAGAGGCCTGGGATCGGCACTCCCCCGCCGGAGATGACCCTCGCCTCGGTATCTGTTTTGAGCCCACCAAAGGTGAACGTGATCCTCGCCTCAAGGGGGTATCCGTAATATGGCCCGGATTCGATCCGATTCGCCCAGTTGGACTTTGGCGGGACGAGACCTTCGGTGCTCAACCCGTCAAGGATTTCGGGTTGGAATGGTCCACCCGGGGTTGCCGCGTTGAATTCCTGAACGGTGGCTTCGAGTGCTTCCGGGCTGAGACCCAGCTTGCTTGCCAGTTCAGCCAGGGTCGCGCCCTCCTCGGGCTCCATATCGGTAGTCTCGTAGACCCAGCCTGGACGCATGCGTTCCATGACCGGCTTATCGGTGATGAAGTAGGCCTTCTGGTTCTGGTTTTTCCAGACTTCGTATGCCAGCAGTTCGAAGTGGGCAAACAGGTAGTCTTCGCCCTCGTCGAAGAAACGCTTGCCCTGTTGATTGACACAGATTCCATAGTTGTGGCCCCAAATGACTGAGTCCGGGCGACTGGTCCGCGAGTCGACTACCTCCGAGTGGAACATGTCGAACTGTCCAGCTGTGTCGGCCCCAATGTCCATGGCCATGCGGATACCGGCACCCTTGTTGCGGTGCAGCCCTGGAACGATTGGCTTAATGTCGACGGCGTTGTTGCCAAGGTACTGCGTCAACATTTCGGGGTTGCCTTCGAACCCGCCCGATGCAATCACGACGGCCTTCGAGCTCAGCGTTCGAAGGAGCCCGTCCTTACCTCGGACCACCACCCCGTTGACACGCCCTTCGTCTGAGATGCTGAGCTTTACGGCTTCCGTTTCGTAGAGGATCTCGGAATTATCAAACTTCTTGAAATGCGCGAGGAGGTTGTTGACGATTTGAAGACCGCCTCCGACCGGCCATTTGATGCTCTTGTCTGTTTCGTATTCAAGAGCCACATCCTTTTCCCAGTGCTGGTACAGCTCCACCCCATGGGCTTCCAGGTACTTGATGGTCCCGGGGACTTCGCGCTCGAGTGCCAGGCAGTATTCCAAGTCAGCCAGCCCCTTGGAAGTTTCCTGCACTCGGTCCTTCCAGGATTCGTCGAGCCTGCCGTCTTCGTAGACGCGAAGCCAAGCCATGGTCCAGCGGGACCCTCCGGAACGTTCGTCTTCTGCTCCGACTTCGACCAGCGCTACCCGGCCGGACCGACCTTCGTCGGCTGCCTTTTCGCAGTAGCTCAGAGCCGCGGAGGCCCCGGCAAAACCGCTACCAATTACGACCAGATCATACTCAGACATTTCTTGTGTTCTCCATCCATCATCTTTGATGTCTGTCAGCGCATCTGACAGCTTCTTGAGTTTGTTTCTCTTAGTAACTAGAGCTTCCGGTGATCAGCTATCTCCGAAGCGGAGTACGCCCGGCTTCTACGGCTTCTTCCAGGTAAAGGGATCACTTGGCTTCTCGAAGAAGGCATCAAGCTTGGTACCTGTAAGCCAGCCACCCTTGGGTTCCAACCAGCCATCGGCATTAGGGTCACAGTTCGATCCAAGCGCCTCCTTGGCTTCGTCGTAACTTATGGGAGACACGCTCAGCACTATGGACTGAATCTTGGGCCCCTGCTGCTGAAGGATGCGTACCGCCGTCTCGATGCCGAGTTCCATTTCACCCTTGGGCGGCCAAATGTTGTAGCCGGTGTCCGCGAATTCCGGATGATTCACCCAATAGCATGCAGCGCCCGTTTCTCCACCGATATTGATCGGTACCACAGGCCGGCCAGACTGCTGAAGCGCTTGCAAGGCGCCCGTAGCAGAGGCAGGCTGCGCGACAATGCCATCCAGCTGGCCCGGGTGGGTAGCCAGAAACTTCTGCACCTCGGTCTTCGTCACAGGCGCAGACCACATGCCGTTGACGGATCCCACAAGTTTGATGTCAGGGTATTCCTTGAGCGCATCCTGAACTCCGGCCTCAAAATCGATGGCATTGGTGGCTCCCGGCACACCCTGGACGTCCAAGACGTTGCCCTTGCCGCCGATCTTGTCGAAGACTGACTTAGCAAACACGCTCCCAGCCTGACGGTAGTTGGTCACGGCACTGACGGCGTAAGGCGAATCCACGTGCCCACTCCAGGCAACGAAAGGAACACCTTTTTCGTGGGCGTATTCAATTGACTGGTTGAGGGCTGTTTTTGCTGAGCAGCAAGCGATCAAAATGTCGACGCCTTGGTCAACGAGTTGCCGGATCTGCTGGTTCTGCACCGTGTCGTCGCCACCTGACTGGGCAACAATCACCTCTTTAATCAAGCCAGCCTTCTGGTACCGCGGAACCACATCGTTCATCAGGTGGTCCATGGCCGTCGTCTGCCAGGAATTTCCTGCGTACGGACTCGTATAGCCGATAGTCCATGGTGCCGGCCCCTTGGGTTGCCACCCCTCACCGTAGGGCGTTGTTCCGATCAACGCGTCAGCATTCTCATAGGCGGTCTGCGCATCAGCTGGAAGGGATGACAATGCAGACTCGGAAGACGTTGCAGCCCCCGAACCACCTGCCGGACCGAAGTCATTACCGCCGCCACAGGCAGTGAGCGCCAAGACCGATGCCAGGGCAAAAGCCGCTCCCGTACGCATGGCCAGTTTCTTCCCTCTGTTGGGAGGAGAAACACAATCGTGGTCTTCTTTGACCATTCTGAACTCCTTAGATGTTGGCTGACAACCACTACACGTCAGCCGGCGACGGATACGCGCCAACTCGTTTGTATGAAGAACGAATGTATGACAATCATAACGAGCTGTTCCATGAGTATAGGAGTGAGGCCAGTCACGCGCAATAGCGTTCGGACGCCTGCCGGGATCTTGAGGATTGGCCGATCGTCTGACAGTATGTCGATCGATCGCTATACGCCTTGAAGCTAGGGAATGGAGTGGCATGGAAAAAGATCAGCTGAAGGTCCGTGTACTTGAGACCGGGGTCATGGAAGCAGACATGGCCTGGCTCCTGTTGAAGCCGGGACGGATCATTGCGGACCGCAACAACAAGGAGCGTGAGTGGGGCGAAATCCCAACCCATGCAGTCTTGATTGAGCATCCCGAGGGTCGAATTCTCTGGGACACGGGCGTCCCCCGGGACTGGAGTTCCCGCTGGCAAGAGAGCGGCATGGATAATTACTTCCCAGTCAAGACTGAATCATCGAGTGAATCCGGATTCCTGGACTCTTCTCTTGCCCAAGTGGGTCTCGAGCCCGCCGACATAGACCTACTCATTCTTTCCCACCTGCATCTTGACCACGCGGGCAACGCTCGACTTTTCGACAACGGCAAGACCAAGATTGTCGCCAATCGTAAGGAACTGGAGGGAGTTCAGGAAATCATGGGCTCGCACCTTGGTGGGCACCTGAAGGCGGACTTCGAAGGCTTGAAGATCGATGCCATCGAGGGAGATACCGAGATTGTTCCTGGGGTTTCCGTCATAGACACTCCTGGACACACGTGGGGAACCATGTCTCTTCAGGTCGATCTCCCGGAAGACGGGACGAAAATCTTCACCTCCGACGCAGTCTACTTGCGGGACTCTTTCGGCCCACCGGCGGTAGGCGCCGCCGTCGTCTGGAATAACCTTCTCTGGCTTGAGTCGGTCGAGAAGCTCCGGCGAATCCAAGAGCGGACGAACGCCGAGATGATTTTCGGGCACGAATCCGAGCAGACGAGCCAGATACGGTGGGCGCACCAAGGTCACTACCAGTGATTCTTTATGACTTCCGATGCGCCAATGGACATGATTTCGAGGCTGGCCTCACATCGATGTTTGCCGACGACCCGAATTGCCCTTCATGTTCGTCTGACGCGAAGAGGAAACCTCCACGCGTAGGCCTCAGTGGCCGAGTCGATCCCGGGCCATCAAAAGAGGACCGCCCACGCAGCTGGCAACAGGTCAACGGCGGAGACCCGGACACTGTCCGCGCATGGCAACGAAGCATTGAGAAACGGGAAAAACTCGAAGATCACTACGCCGAACTTGCTGGAGATAATCGGCCGGTGTTGGCGCACGAGGGTATCTTTGCCGGCCAACCCCTCAGAGTTGGAGACGACATCAATGCCGCCATGAAGAGCGTTCCAAAGCATGGTGAACCCTGACAACCAGGACGAGGCTTCCCTTGTACTTGAGCCGGATGACTTCTCAGTGACAGCCGCAGGAGGCGCGCAGGATCAGTTCAGCGGGGAAGACCTTTGTCTGAACTTCCTCTGCGGGAGGTTCCAGCAGGGCGTCCAGCGCGGCTCGGGCCATATCCGCAACTGGCTGGGCGACCGTGCTGAGCCGGGGCCATGTGTATTCAGATTCGGGTGAGCCGTCGAAGGAAAAGACCGCCATGTCCTCTGGTACACGAACGCCGCCCTCGTGGAGGGCGCACAATAGTGCAACAGCCTGCTGGTCGGAGCTGACAAAGACTGCGGTGGGACGCTCGATTCGGGCAAGCAGCTCCTGGCCGGCATAGTAACCACCCTCCCGCGTAAACGGAACCCGAAGGACAGGGCCGGGGATGAGGCCGGCGTTCTCGATACCTTGGCGCCAACCAGCCTCGCGCGTGTCCCGATCACCGCCGGCGTTAGTACCCATGACAAGCCCAATGCGTTCATGGCCATGACCGATGAGATGCTCTACCGCCATGCGCGCTCCATCCTGGAAGGCCACACCGACGGAGCTGGCACCGTGCCCCTCCGCAGTGTGTTTCATGCTGGCGGGATCGCCTGCCGTCGCAAGGTCGGTGCCGTGGTTCAGGAGGACGACGGGAATGTCGGCCAATTCGAGGTCAATCAAATCGGGCTCCAACAGTTCACTCCACAGAAACAGGCCATCCACTCTTCGTGCTGCGAAGTTCTTTATCAGTCGGCGCTCTGTTCGCAATGAAGCCTGCGAATCCGCCAATAGGAGGGTATAGCCACGCTCGGCCGCAGCGTTCTCAACGGCGCGGGCGAGCATGGCGAAAAACGGATTCATGGCATCGGGAACGATCATGGCGAGCATCTCGCTGGACCCCAAAGCGAGTGCTCTGGCTGCCGCATTGGGCCGATAGCCCAGTGCCCTGATCGCCTGCCGCACCTTCGCTGTATTCGCAGGCGAGACTGCTCTGGGCCCACCGTTGACTACATAACTGACCACGGCGCTGCTGACCCCCGCCATTCTGGCGACGTCGTCGCGCGTGATGGGCTTGGCCTGTGAAGTCGGGTGCGGCATGGCAACCATGCTAGCTGTCTTTCACTTGGCGGTTTCGCGAAGTACCGGGTTGGGCAGCCCTGCGGGGGCTTCGCCGAAGTCGGGCACGGGCAGGCGTTCACCGCCGCGCAGGGCCGATTGGTGGGCCACGATGCCGGGCAACGTGTAACGGGCCGCTTCCCAAGCGTTGACCGGAGGGAGAGTGCCCGTATTGATGGCTGTGACGAAGTCATCAACGAGGAAGTGGTGGCTGCCCTCGTGTCCATTGGGCATGCCGCGGAACTCTGCTGGCAGCCGTTCGGCGTCGTGCACGGGCGCCATGCCGGAGATAAAGGCATCGCGAAGTGCGGGCGACACGTCGGCCAGCATGGGGTCATCGAGGTCCATGGTGGCCTGGGTCTTGAGCTGGTCACTGATGTCGGTTACTTCATTCTTGTCCTGCCAGACGCTGACCAGGGCGAGCTGTTCCATGCTTGCCTCTGTACCGAAGTAGCGGAAGCGGCTCTCGCGCAGGTGGGACGGGTACCCCACCCTGCGGAACTCGTTGATGCGCATGGACCCGCCGCCGTCGAGTTCGAACAAGGCGCTGGCGTTGGAGAAGTCGTTGCCAAACATGCTTACCTCGCGGTTAAAGACGCCATCTCCGCGCTCGTCCCGGACCCCGACGCAGCTGACACTAACGGCGTGACCGCCGGTTGCTCCGAGCACTCCGCCCACGGAGTGGGTCGGGTAGAGCATGGGCGGGTAGCTGGCTGTGGTCTTCCAGTTTTCTCCGCCACTGTACTGGTACGCGTCGTAGAAGCCGAGGTCCATGTCGTGGACGTAGTCGCCTTCGGCGTAGAAGATCCGCCCGAAGGCGCCCTCGGCGTTCTTGTTGCGGGCAAAAACGGTTGCGGGGTTGTAGTAGCTGGTCTCACCCATCATGTATGTCAGCCCGGTGTCCCGGACCGCGTCGATGATTTCTGCGATCTCCGCTTCGGAGATGGCCATCGGCACGGCGGAATAGACATGCTTGCCTGCCCGCAGCGCTTGGACCACCAGGGGCCCGTGCGTCCAGCGCTGGGTGAAGATTGCCACGGCGTCGACATCGCTTTCAAGCATTGACTCGAAGCTGTCGAACGTCCCTGCCGCACCTGCGCTGAGGCTTTGGGCCTCCGCACGCTCGGCGACGAGGTCGGTGAAGTAGATCTCTGAGATTCCGGGGTGGGCGGCGAAGAGCTTGGCAAAGACGCCAGAGAACTGTCCGGCGCCAACGATTCCAATTGAAGAAGTCATGAGAAGAAGTATGGACAAAAAATCTACGCGCGTCAATATTGCCAAAAAGAGTCAGCTGAGAACGCATCATTACCGTCAGACTATTGCCATATTCGAAACTACGCGCGTAGAGTGGCCGACAATTGTTGCCTGCCTCACAGGAGAGGGATCGAAGATGACCACCATCAGCAAACACCCACCCACCGCACCGCCGAAGATGCCGCAGCATTCAAGTCCGGGCCACCGCAAGGTCAAACTACCTGACACAAAGGTCGCACTGCTGTTTATACTTCCGGCGATGATCGGCCTCGTTGCCTTTTCACTCGTCCCCACCATCCGCGGCATCTACCTCAGCTTCACGGAATACAGCATCCTGGGTGAGCCCACATGGGTCGGGGTGGACAACTACACCGCGATCTTCAAGGATGAACTCTTTTGGAACGCCATGGGCGTCACCCTCCAGTACGTCGCCCTCAACATTGTCTTTCAGACCGTGATCGCCTTGGGCTTGGCCCTACTGATGCACCGGGTGGCCAAATCCACCTTCATCCGAGGGGCGCTGTTGCTGCCGTTCCTGGTGGCCAACGTCATTGTCGCCCTCCTCTGGTTCTGGATGCTCGACTATCAAATCGGCATCGTCAACGAAATCATCAGCTGGATGGGTCTCCCCCGCGTCGCCTTCTTCGGCAGCGAACAATGGGCCATTCCCACCATCGCCTTCGTCAACGTCTGGCGGCACATGGGCTACACCGCGCTGCTCATCTTCGCCGGGCTCCAGGCCATCCCCCACCATGTCTACGAGGTGGCCTCCCTGGATGGAGCCTCCCCCTCCAGGACCTTTTGGAGCATCACCATGCCACTCTTGCGCCCGGTCTTGGCACTGGTCCTTGTGGTCACCGTGATCGGATCATTCCAGGTCTTCGACACCGTCGCGGTTACCACCGGCGGCGGTCCGGTCAATGCCACCCGCGTCATCCAGATGTACATCTACCAAAAAGCCTTCGGCGAATCGGACTTCGGCTATGCCTCCGCCCTGTCCGTCATTCTCTTCGTGATTCTCGCACTTGTGGCCTTCCTCCAGATGAAGTTCCTCAAGGGCAACGAATCAGATCTGGACTAAGGAAACTCAGCCATGACTACTCAAACATTTAGGGTCCGCAAGGCACTCAATTGGCGCCGTATCGGCGCTTGGATTGCCATCGTCGTCGCGCTTGTCATCACCATTTTCCCGTTCCTCTGGATGCTGCGCACCGCACTGTCCAGCAACCACTCCTTGGCGTCCAACTCCGGGAGCCTCTTACCTGCAGACTTCTCCTGGGGCGCCTTCAAGCGTGTCTTTGGAATGCAGACCACGGAGGAGGCCATCGCCGATGGAGGCTCCGGTGCAGCGATCGACTTCTGGCTGTACTTGCGCAACTCGATACTCTTCTCAACCGTGACAACCGCAGCGCAGGTCTTTTTCAGCGCTCTTGCCGCCTACGCCTTCGCCCGCCTGCGCTGGCCGGGACGCGAGAAGGTCTTCTCGGTGTTCCTGGCCACGATGATGATCCCCGGAATCTTCACAGCACTGCCCAACTTCCTCATGATCAAGAACCTCGGGCTGTTGAATACGTTCGCCGGCATGACACTGCCGTTCCTCTTCATGTCGGCCTTCGCCATCTTCTTCCTCCGCCAGTTCTTCCTCAGCATGTCCCGCGAAGTTGAAGAAGCGGCAATGCTCGACGGCGCCAAACACCTGCGCATCTTCTTCCAGATTGTGCTTCCCAACGCCGCCGCCCCCATCGCGACCCTGGCGCTGCTGACCTTCATCGGTCAGTGGAACGAATACTTCTGGCCCCTGCTGGTGGGCAACGATGAGAGCATCCGCGTCCTCACCGTGGGACTCAGCGTCTTCAAATCACAATCCCCCCAAGGCGCCCCGGACTGGTCCGGCCTCATGGCGGCCACCATCGTTGCGGCAGTGCCCATCCTCATCCTGTTCCTCGCCTTCGGCAAGAAGGTAGTCAACTCCATCGGATTCTCCGGCATCAAATAGCCCGCTGGGCCCAACCGCATAACCTCACTCCCCTACCGCTCCGGGCATCCTCATGCCCTCTTCGAAAGGTCCATCATGAAAAGAACTCTTGGTGCCGTCACTGCCGCCGCAGCCATCGCCATCTCCCTCGCCGCGTGCAGCGGCGGGTCCTCCACCACCGCAGGTGAGGCCAAGGGCGACATCAACTACTGGCTGTGGGATGCCAATCAGCTCCCCGCTTACCAGCAATGCGCGTCGGACTTCACCAAAATCAACCCGGACATCAAAGTCAAAATCACCCAGCGCGGATACGGGGACTACTGGACCACGCTGACTAACGGCTTTGTGGCCGGAAACGCCCCGGACGTCTTCGCCAACCACCTGTCCAAGTACCCCGAGTTTGCCGACAAGAAGCAACTCCTGGCCCTCGACGACGCCGTCAAGAAGGACGGCATTAAACTGGACGTCTACAATGAGGGTCTCGCTGACCTATGGGTGGGCCAGGACGGCAAACGCTACGGGCTACCCAAGGACTGGGACACCGTAGCCATGTTCTACAACAAAGCCATGACAGACGCAGCCGGGATCACCCCGGAACAAATGGCCAACCTCGATTGGAACCCCAAGGACGGTGGCAGCTACGAAAAGGCCATCGCACACCTGACCCTGGACAAGAACGGCAAGCGCGGAGACGAAGCAGGGTTCGACAAGAACAACGTAGCCACTTACGGGCTCGGCCTGGAGAGCTCAGGTACCGGCCAGGGCCAGACCCAGTGGAGCTTCCTCACCGGCACCACCGGGTGGACCCACACGGACAAGAACCCGTGGGGCACCAAATTCAACTATGACGACCCCCGATTCCAGGACACCATCAAGTGGTGGGCCGGCCTCGCGGACAAGGGCTACATGCCCAAGCTTGAAACCACCGTTGGCGCCAGCGTTTCTGATGCCTTCGGCGCCGGCAAGGCAGCCGTCAACACCCAAGGTTCCTGGATGATCGGCCAGTACACCAGCTACAAGGGCATTGAAACCGGAATCGCACCCACCCCCAAAGGACCTGACGGCAAGCGCGCCAGCATGTTCAACGGTCTGGCGGACTCCGTCTGGGCCGGCACCAAAAACCCGGCCGCATCCGTTAAGTGGGTGGAATACCTGGCCTCCAGCGCCTGCCAGGACGTTGTGGCCTCCAAGGCCGTCGTATTTCCCGCCATCAAAACCTCTTCGGAGAAAGCTGCCGAAGCCTTCAAAGCCAAGGGCACCGATGTCAGCGCCTTCACCACGCAAGTGACGGACGGAACGACATTCCTCTTCCCCATCACCGAAAACGCGGCGAAGGTCGAGGGCCTCATGGGCCCCGCCATGGACGCAGTGGTGTCCGGCAAGAAGGACGCAAGCACCCTGAGCGAGACCAACGAAAAGGTAAACGCCCTCTTCAAGTAAGCATCCGACGAAGGAGGGGCGCAACCTCTGGGCTCCGTCCCTCCTTCCTTGACGACCACGCGGGACATTAGCGGCGCCATCAACAACCTGAAGTTCACCACGGAAGAGCTCCCGGCGATCGACGAATTCGCCGTGGAATGCGAAATCAACCTGTAGGCACGAAAGTAGCCTTCGACGTCGGCAGGCGGTTCAACATGGCCGCGCCGACATTGCCGGTTAACCATGGCACAACGGACATCTTGCCCAACGTCGCACGGACGGAATTGTCCCAACTGCGTTCGCATCACGCCCTAAGTTCACCCTCATGAAAGGACATCATCGTGGAACCCCTCCACCTCCGATCCGCTGGCACCAGCTTGGTCATCAGCTTCGACAACCAAGAAGCCGAGGTCATCCACTGGGGCGCAGATCTCGGCGGCATCCTGCCGGACCTAGCCATCCTCACAGCGGCTATCCCGCCGTCGTCACTCGACGCCGCCGTTCGCACTGGACTACTGCCCCAGGCTTCAGCTGGCTGGCGGGGACGTCCCGCCCTCCGCGGCCACCGCATCGCCGACGGCGTCTCCGGCCTTGACTTCTCGCCCCGCCTCCGCGTCGTACGCGCTGACACCGACGGCACGTCCGCTTCGATTGTTCAATCCGATCCCGATACCGGACTTACTGTCGCCTCCGCCCTTACACTGCACGACGGCGGTCTGCTGGAGTTGCGTCACACTGTCACCAATGACGGCACCACGCCTTACCAGATCGACGAGCTGGCGACTGTCCTGCCTGTCGCGCAGGACGCCGTCGAAATCCTCGACCTGACCGGACGCTGGTGCAGGGAACGGCACCCACAGCGGCGCCCAATCCAGCAGGGCACCTGGGTTCGCACTGGTCGGCACGGCCGCACAGGGCACGATTCGTCGCTCCTTTTCGCCGCAGGCACCGCCGGCTTCGGCAACCGACACGGCAAGGTCTGGGCCACGCACTTAGCTTGGAGTGGCAACCACGAGCAGTTCGCGGACAGCATCGGCGACGGCCGCACCATGATCGGCGGCTCGGAGCTCTTGGGACCTGCCGAGATCGTCCTAGCGCCGGGCGGGAGCTACACCACTCCGGCGCTCTTTGCTGCGTACTCGGACCGAGGCCTTGACGGCATCACTGAGGCGTTCTATGGCTGGTTCCGTTCACGGCCCCATCACGTCTTGCCGGCCGCTACCACCGGTCTGCCGGCGGGTAAGCCTCGCCCGGTGGTACTAAATGTTTGGGAAGCGGTCTACTTCGACCATAACCTGGCCACATTAATGGAGTTGGCCGAGTCCGCTGCGGAGCTTGGTGTTGAACGCTTTGTGCTCGACGACGGCTGGTTCCGCGGACGCCGTGACGACCGCGCCGGCCTGGGCGACTGGTACGTCGACGAATCACTCTGGCCCGACGGCCTCACGCCGCTGATCAATGCCGTGACGTCCCGGGGCATGGAGTTCGGCCTCTGGGTGGAACCGGAAATGGTCAACATCAATTCCGATATTGTCCGTGCGCACCCCGAATGGATTGTTGGCCCGTCCGTCCAGAGCTACAAGGACGGCGGCCATCTGCCACTTGAATGGCGGCAGCAGCACGTCATCGACCTCGTCAACCCGGATGCGTGGCAGTACATTTACGATCGCATTGACGCCCTCCTGAGTGAGAACAACGTCAGCTACCTCAAGTGGGACCAAAATCGCGACCTGCTGGAACATGGTCATGCCGGACGCTCCTCCGTCCACGAACAGACCCTCGCCGCTTACCGTCTGTTCGACGAACTCCGCAAGGCCCATCCCGGCGTCGAAATTGAGAGCTGCTCCTCAGGTGGCGCCCGCGTTGACCTCGGAATCCTGGAACGCGCAGACCGCATTTGGGGCTCGGATTGCAACGACGCCCTGGAGCGTCAGATCATCCAGCGCTGGACCGGCATGGTGGTTCCACCGGAGTTGGTTGGCGCGCACATTGGACCCACCACGTCACACACCACCGCGCGCACGCACGACCTGTCCTTCCGGGCCATCACGGCCCTGTTCGGCCACTTTGGTATGGAATGGGACGTTCGCACTGTGACTGGCGCTGAGCGGGAGGAGCTCAAACGCTTCATCGGGCTCTACAAGGAACACCGCGGTCTTATCCACAGTGGACGAATGGTGCGCGCCGATGTACCGGACGAGTCGCTGATGCTTCACGGCGTAGTGGCCCCCAGCGGCACCGCCGAGGGCACGACGGCGGGGCTCTTCGCCTTGGTCAGCGCACGCACGGCGGCCGCTGAACAGCCAGGCCGGATCTCCGTCCCGGGGTTGGAGCTGACCCGGGACTACCGCGTGGAGGCCATCTTCCCGGCCTCTGGTGACGCGGACTATTCGCATACGTTTACCCAGGTCCGGCCTCCAGCATGGCTAGCGGAAGGCGCGGTTGCAAACGGGCTGTTCCTGGCCGAGGTTGGGTTACCTATGCCCGCCCTCAACCCGGAACACGCACTGCTGCTCGAAGTAACCGCACTGTAAACAGCGCACAGGGGCGGCCCCGCCGTTTCCACCGCTCTTGGCGGAGGTGGAATCGGCGGGGCAGTCCCGTGAGTCAACTAGGACGTGGACAACCTCACTACACCCGGAAGCACGCGGCCGACCGTTGCCGAGTTCTCACCTCGAAATGACCCTGCACATACAGAGCGCTTCCGAATCCGCGTCATGTCGTTTGGGTAACTCACATGACATGAACAGAAGTAGGGCGAAGGAGGGACAAAGCAATGGCTGCGATCAGTCACAATAAAGATGATTTAAGTGTGGACACTGTCCACACCCCCTTTGGCCTGACAAAGCGTCCGCCAGCCACGTGTGTTCAGCCTAGGAACGAGTCGATATCGAGAATGTCTGTCGAAGGATCCCTATGGTCATGTTGCGCTCAGTCCTCCTACCCATGAAGAGGTGTAGGCCAACCACGACCTAACTGACCAACGAAGAAAGGAAACGCATAACCCCAGTTCACAGCAAGCGGAGGGCCACCAGCCAGGACCATGAACCCGCTCCCCCACAACCAAACAGGCGACCCGCGGCGCCAGGCACACCCCGCGGCCAGCGTCAGAGGGACGCAACCACAAGCCATGTCGACACGTTAAAGCAACAACCCCTCTGACGAGGGGTCATACTGTGCCCGAGGTGGGACTCGAACGGGATTCCGAGCCTTGGTAGCACTGGGAAGTGGCGGAAACATGCGGAATCCGGGCCAGTCCGGCGGCTGTAAGAGACAGTCCGGGGTGGAAAGTGTGGACATTGTCCACACTTCGTTTTGCCCCAGACGGCGTTCGTCGCATCGCCGCCCATGGCGAAGCAAACGCATTGCACGGCGGTCTGTGCACCACGTACACGTCGGCTACCGCAAGTGCGGACCGGAATTGGGCAAGAAACCTTCATCAGATTCCTCGGGACTGCCCCCGGTTTTGTTGACTCCTTGACCTAGCGAGCTTGTGCTCGTGGAAGGATGTTGACCATGCCCACGGCTTATGGGGCGGAGTTCCGCCAGGATGTTATTGATGTGGCCCGCAAGGGCGAGGCGCCGCTGGCGCAGATAGCGAAGGATTTCGGGCTTTCGGTCACGACGCTCAAGCGCTGGATTGCCATCGCCGACCGTAAGGAATCCGGGGCCGGCCCGGCGGCGACGGAGTCGGCCGAAATGCGGGAGCTGAAGAAGCGGAACCGCCTGTTGGAGCAGGAGAACGAGATTCTGCGCCGGGCCGCGGCCTATCTGGCCAGGGACATAAACCCAAAATGATCTACCCGCTGGTCACGGATCTTGCCGCCGACGGTGTTCCCGTGGCGGTGACCTGCAGGGTGTTGGGATTCAGCAAGCAAGGGCTATTACCGGTGGAGGGCCAGCCCGGTGACCGAACGGGACTGGATCGATGCGCACCTCGTCAACGCCGCCCGGGACATCCATGCCGAGGATCCTGCGTTCGGGTACCGGTTCATCGCCGATGAGCTCCCGGAGAAGGGCATCGAGGCGGGTGAGAACAGGGTCCAGCGCCTGTGCAGGGACCACGGCATCTGGTCAGTGTTCTCGAAGAAGCGGGGCCTGAACCGGAAGCCGGGGCCACCGGTCCACGACGACCTGGTGGAGCGGGACTTCACCGCCGCCGCCCCCAACGAGCTGTGGCTGACGGACATCACCGAACACCCCACTGCCGAGGGGAAGCTTTACCTCTGCGCGGTGAAGGACGTCTACTCCGGAAGGATCGTCGGCTACTCGATGGACTCGCGGATGAAGTCCTCGCTTGCCGTCGCCGCCTTGGAGAACGCGGTGCGGGCGCGCCGCCCGGCAGGGACAGTGGTGCACTCGGATCGAGGGTCCCAGTTCCGGTCCCGTCGATTCGTCGAATCACTCCGGCACAACGGGCTCACCGGATCGATGGGCAGGGTCGGGGCGTGCGCGGACAATGCCGCGATGGAATCGTTCTTCTCGCTGCTGCAGAAGAACGTACTGGACCGTCAGCGGTGGCTCACCAGGCAGGACCTCCGGCTGGCCATCACGACTTGGATCGAAAGGACCTACCACCGCCGGCGACGGCAAAGACGGCTAGGAAAACTCACGCCCATCGAATATGAAACAATCAACCGGACCGCGCTCACTGCGGCCTAAGACCCCGAGTCAACAAAAGCCGGGGCAGTCCCCATCGGCAATGGAGGCTTCACGACGTCAACCGCGAGCCAAAACCAAGAACTTTGACGAAGGATCTCGAAGTCATGTTGCGATCAGTCCCCCTACACATGAAGAGGTGTAGCCCAAACACGACCTACCCGACGAGCCAAGAGAGGGAGGAACGCATAGCCCCAGTTCATAACGAGTGGAGGGCGCACCAGCCGACGCCTTGGACCTGCTCCCCCACAACTGAACACGCCAACCGGCGGCCAGGCACAAGCCGGACCTCACACCAGAGACTCGTGTCAACAATTGTCAACACTTTAAAGCAAAAACCTCCTCTGACGAGGGGGTATGCCGTGCCCGACGTGGGGCTCGAACGGTATTTCTAGCCTTGAAAAGGCTGGGACGTGGCGGAAACATTCGGAATCCGGGGCAGTCCGGCGGCGCTATGAGGCAGTTTGAAATGGAAGGTGCGGCATTGTCCACATGCCTTTTTGCCCATCAGCCAGTCTGTGCCGCGATGTGCGCTCCATGCTGCGTCGTCCCCCAGCTGGAGATTCATTTGGCAGCCCCACCTTTTGCGTCTAAGGGCTCCACAGGAAGTACCCCCCTTTCTACCCCTGTCATCGTGCAAACCGGGAGAAGCAACATGACCAGTCACCGAAGCCTGAATCCAGTCAGCCATCCAGGTATAGGAGTGCTGACTCTTACCGGCACTTGCTAGTTCCCCGTCGTGCGTCAGAAAGAGATGCCTTAGCCGATCGGCTGAATGGCCTCAGTGGCAGCTGACAGTACCCACACTAACCAACGCCTATCCTTGGGCCGACAGCCTCTGCGCTAACCTCGAGGGAAGGCCATCCAAGTTCGCGTGTATTCGGCGGCCTCTGAAAGCATTTGCCACACCATTCCTCACCACCCCGTTTCGAGAACGTGGGCCAGGCTGTCAACAAAGTAGTCGGCAGATTCTTGGGAGATGCATAGCGGTGGCTTGATCTTCAGGACGTTCAGATGATCGCCAGTGGGCTGCATGAAGACTCCTAGTTCGAGCAAGCGATTACAGATCGCCGCTGTTTCGTCCGTTGCAGGTTCGAGAGTTGAGCGGTCTTTGACGAACTCGAGACCGAGGTAGAGCCCCGAGCCGTGGACGGCCCCGATGAGGTCGTTCTCTTTGCTCAATGCCTCTAGGCGATTCTTGAGGTGTCGGCCAACGACGCGTGCGTTTTCCTGTAGGCCTTCGTCTTGGATGATGTCAAGTACAGTCATGCCAATCACTGACGAAACGGGGGATCCGCCGGTCGATGAGAAAAAGTATCCCTGTGTGCGATATCGATCAGCGATCTCACGACGGGTAACAACTGCTCCGATGGGTTGCCCCGCTCCGATGGACTTGGCGACAGCAACGACGTCGGGAACAGCTCCCTGCTGCTGAAAACCCCAGAACCATTCGCCGAGGCGGCCGAAGCCAACCTGCACCTCATCGGCGATGGCGATGCCGCCATGTTTGCGGATTGCCGCGTAGACGTCCGTTAGGTAGCCATCCGGCAGTGCGATGCCGCCTGCGTTACCGAAGTAGGACTCGCAGATAAAGCCAGCAGGCAGCGTGCCCCCAGCGGCAAGTTCGTCGATGATCTTCACTGCATTCGATGCATATCCGGCAGCTTCGTTGCCCCGTAGCTCTCCTCTATAGGAGTTGGCTGCTTCCACGGTATGGACCCATTCAGGGCGTGACTCAAGGGCATTTGGATTGTCGGCGATCGATGTGGACACTGCGTCGCTTGCAAAAGTCCACCCATGGTAGGACTCCCGCATCACGACGATGTCACGCCGCCCCGTGCTGGCCATTGCCAGTCGGATGGCTAGGTCAGTGGCTTCGGAACCGGAGTTGACAAAGAACACGGTGTCGAGCTCGTCGGGCAACGTAGCGGCAATCCGCTCGGCATAATCTGCGATTGCGCGGTAGTGAAACCGGGAGTTCGTGTTGAGGAGTCTCATTTGCCGGCTCGCCGCCTCGGCTACCCGAGGGTGGGCGTGGCCCACAGAAGCGACATTGTTGACCATATCGAGATAAATACGGCCATCAACTCCTATGAGGTATTCCCGCCACCCACGTTCGATCTGGGGTGGCACCGCATAGTAATGTTCCTGGACGTTCGCGAGGACACCTTTGCGACGCTCCAGGACGTCATCGTTGGTAGATCTGCTACTGGAGACGAGTCCGAGTGCCGGCGCAGGGTCGCTCAAAATCGCAGCCCATCCTGCCATGAGATCGGCTGTCACCATCGCAGGGGCATCGGATACTCCGCGCCGGTCGAACTGAACAAAGAGCTTCGTGCGTGCCGGTAAAAGATGAGTGCTTTTACGACCCAGGCCCACGGCCGATATCGTGAGCACCGCGCCGGCGATTGCGACGGCGATGGAGTCGTCATTGATTCTGGAAACCAGGGCTTCCGCTGACAAAGATGTTGGCCTTGAAAGCCAGAGCGTCAAACCTGTCGGAAACGTTTCTGGCACCGTCGGCGTCCGGATCGGCGAAGCGGTAAGCACCGCGGACCAGGCGGGCAGCACAACAGCGTCAACTCCGGTGCTCAGAGCCGCGGCGGCGGCCTTATCAAGCGTTGACTCTCTCATCCAGGCACCATTGTCATTAAGGCTTGAGGTGGTTCCTGCGTCAAGAGTTGTAACGACGCCCAGGGGCGGCAGCACGGATTTACAGGTCCAAGATGGGTTGTCCTTGATGGGCATCCCCAGAGCTTGGCGGACTGCCCCCGTCATCACCTCCGGTGGTACGGATGCCGCAACGGTGAGAATTCGCAGCTCGCGCTCGAGGGCGGCGTCCGCATAGGAATTGTCGGCATCCAGCCTGACCTGACACCGCCCACTTAGAACGAGGACGGCTCCTCGCAAAACCACCAGTGCCCAAAGTGCAGATACTTCGCTCTCATCGAGGGGACGCAACTTGTGGAAAGCACGGATCGCGGGCAAGGTCGTCGCCGGGGTCGCTCCATCATGGTGTAGGAGTGAAGAGATGGTGACCGCGAGTTCCCCCACCCGCCACGACGTGCACACATCGCCGAAGTCTATAACCGCATCAGGCAACCGTCCTCCATCCGGACGAAGAACGTTGTCATCGGTAATGTCGAAATGCCCCGCTTGCACCGGCAGCCTGTCTTCGACTTCTTCAAGAACCAGTCCCGCGCGAAGAGCCGATTCCTCAACGAAACGCCGGATGGATGAGTCCGGTTCCAGTGGAAGAAGCCGGTCGATCACCCGGCGGGCGTGCCGGAGATCCCACTGCAGGACCCGATGTGTTCCGGCATGTTCAAAATCCGCTAGTGCCAGACTCGTTCTAGCTGCGATTTCTCCCATACGACTGACAACATCGGGCGCCAAGTAGTCGGACCCCGTCAGCGTGCGTCCCGCGATATTCTCAATCACGCGCGCGTGGAGGAGACCTTGTGAAGTTTCCCACCATGCTGACAGTGGCCCCCGTGGACCCGTCACGATACGAGGTACGCGAAGCGTGTTCTGGTTTTGCGCTAGAAGCAGCGCGGCCTGATCCTGCATTTGGATCTCGGCGAAACTGAAAGCCGGGTTGCTGATTTTGAGCACCCCTTTGGGGTGGGGCGACCCGTGTTCGAACAATCGAAAGTTCTGATCCTGCTGGCTGCCAAGGGCTTCGACCGAGATCTCTAAACCGAAGGTGCTGGCGACAAGGTCCAAGACTTCAGTGGGTTCGAGTGTGGGAGTCGGCAGTTCGACCTGATCGAAATAGTTGAAAATATTTTGAGGCATGGTGCTCCTTTGCGGGGAAAGTGTGTGCGCCCAGTCGTCAGATGGGCAGTCAGCTTAGAGGGGCGCGTGCTTGGATGTTCCCAAGGCGCCAGCCACGGCGCCGCTGGAGCTGCGGACAGCGAGCGTTACCAAGGGACCGTATGCTGGCCGCCACTCGCTGTGTCGATGGTTGTAGGCATTGGCATGGGTCGACCAGCTCCCCACGATCCGAGTTCCTTCCAGCACTGTCGGTGCAGGTTGCCCGTCCACGAAGGCTGCACACTCTGATGCTCTACCTGCTGTTACCGTTGCGACGAAACGGACAGTGGTGTTGGTGGTGGTTCTTTCTACCTCGACGTCTTCGATTCGCACCTCGAGAGAGTCGGATCCGGGAGGGAGGCTGACCGGAAACAGCGCCTCCCCCGGTAGCGGTGGCGTTCGCGGAGGTACGGCGCGTCGTGGTCGGAGTTTTTCCATCGTTGAGGCCAGTTGCAGTAGGCGCATGTCGTCGTATGCAGGGCCAGCGACGGTGACGCCAACCGGCATCCGGGTATCTGACATTGTCCCCAATGGAAGGGTCCAAGTGGGAATGCCAAGGTGTCGTGGTACAAGGTTGCCGTTCGAAACCCAGACGCCGTTGCGCCAGGCGACATCGGCAGACGACGGGTTAACATCTGAGTCGGAGGGTCCAACGTCAGCGGCGGAAGGGAATATCACCGCATCAAAGCCGTTTCCTGACAACCAATCCTCGAAGTCCTCTTTGCGTGTGCGTTCGAGACCACGCAACCCGTCTTCGAGAGTCACAACTTGCTTCCACTCGGTGACCCCATCCTCGGCCATTGCAACAAAATCTGAAAGGTCGTAGGCGATGTCAAACTCAAAGATGCCGTATCTGTCAGGCAGGGCTCCTTTGGGCTGCGGAAAGATGAGTTCAGCCTTCGCTTTGGCCAAGCCATCGATTGCCGGGTCGCCGTTCTGACGCAGGAAGTTGTCCAGCGCCCAGGCCGATAACATTCCGACTTCATCGCTGAGGAAGTCTTTACTCACCCATCCTCGATCGACAAAATCCCGATCGCCATCGTGGAGCCGCTCGTAGTTGTCCACTACAGGGAATGGAGTCTCGATGACCTCGGCACCGGCCTTCCGTAGATCATCACACAGCCCCTCCCACAGGGCCATAATCGATTTCCGGGTCTCAATAGGGTATCTGCTCGTCGGGTCAGCATTCACGTAGTTCCGGGGTACCGCCAAGCGAAGCCCGGCCAATGGAAGGTCGGGAATGGCGGTATATGAATCCGGCCGCATCGTGGACGGCTTTGGTAACGGGATCCACGGCTGCAAACGCCACAAATCGCCCTCCGACGATGGGTCGTCAGCGACGATGACGTCGAGTATGTGCTTCATGTCGGAAATCGAACGGGTGTGCGGCACAACAACGTCCATCGTCGGCACAAGGGGCCAGTTGCCTCGGACGGAGATGAGGCCGCGAGAAGGCGTGTATGCGACCAGCGAGTTGTTCGAGGCCGGCGCTCGCCCTGAGGACCAGGTCTCTTCGCCGAGACCGAAGGCCGCGAAACTGGCCGCGGTCGCGGTCCCGGAACCGTTGGAGGAACCGGAGCCGAACGCCGATGTCAGAAATTCGCCACTATAGGGAGATTCTGCTCGCCCGTAAACACCGCGCTGCATGCCTCCCGCGGCCATAGGAGGCATGTTCGTAAGACCAAGGAACACGGCCCCAGCATCCCGAAGACGTGAAATCGCGAACGCATCTTCACTGGCCGTCAAGTTGGCGAAAGCCGGTGATCCGGCAGCAACCGGCAGGTCCCGGACGCAGTAGCTGTCCTTTGCGGTGAAAGGTATACCGTCCAACGGCCCAAGCATTGCCCCCCGTGAACGCCGGAGGTCTGAGTTCCGGGCCTCCGTCAACACACTCGGATTGATTGTTGATACAGAATTCAGCCTAAGTCCGGAGCGATCATAAAAGGCGACGCGGTTGAGATACCGGATCACTAACTCGACGCTGCTCACGAGCCCTGCCTCAAGTGCGCCGGATAGGTCGTCGATGTCGGCTTCGACGACTGTGAAGCTCCGCAAATCCATGGTACTCACTCTCAAGTGGAAGGCTCAGGCTACTACCTGAAGGACATATGATTTAAAACATACACCGTTTGTTTAGATAGCACTAGGCCCTTTAAAGCAGGCAAGCCTATCAATTGACAAGACATTTCACGCACCATTCCTTCAGAGCGTGATCGATTCCAGGACAAGGTTTTTCACAGCCTGTCCCTGCTGTCTTGGCCCTTCGTCTGCTCCGGTTCCCCCAAAAAGCCTGTTTGCCATGTCATTTTCGACCTCAAAGGCGCCACCCCGCAGATGCCCGCCCTGGACGCGGTAATCGGTCTGGGCAGGAAAGGGTGGCCAGAGGATAGGTTGGTGTTCTTGCACTGGTAGAAGGGATCTCGACCTGCGCGTCGGCAATCACTTTGGCAGCGGCAACCGGACCAGAGGCATGGGTCGTTAGCGATCAGATGCCGGCCATCTTTCTCGTGGGATTCATCCCGATGCTTCTTGTCGCTCTCGGATACGGGCCCCGAACACCGCCATGCCCGACTCCGGAAACCTCATTTACCCGGGGATCCCGCGCGTTCGGACCGTGGCTTGGGTGGCTTACCGGGTGAGCTCGTAGCTTTCACCACTTGTTCTTTTCAATCTTGCCGGAATTGCCGTCGATTTTTTGTCAAACACTAGCCATCGTCCCTAAAGATAAGTCGTGCGTCGGTCTAACCGACAACCACTTAATCAACCTCGTGATGTGCTTGTCATTCATGGCATTGTCGACGGCATCTCCTACCTCGGGATGACCTCGGCCATGATCTTCCAGTACTGCACGGTCGCGTTCCAGATGGCGGATCTGGGGTGATTCCTCATCGAGCTAGGCAAGGAAGCTGCGTCTTCTGACAATCCTGCTGGACCCACGCCCGATATTTCATGGTTTGACCCCACCCGGATGAATAGTTTCAGTGCCTTCTCAGCGGGACTTGCGGTCTCGATCTTCGTTTACTGGGGCTGGGCCACTGTCGCCACAACGGGAGAAGGAACCTAAGTCTCGCGGGGTCCTACTTCCACTGAGAGCACGGCGGCATCGATTCTGGTGGTTGTTTTCGTTAGGCATAGCAGCGGCGATGCTCTCCATTAATGGGCCAGGAGACACCGCAAGCAGCTTGGAAATCCGGGCTTAGCCGAGAGCGTGTTCGTGGTTCTCGTCCACCGAGTGATGGGTTCAGCCGCGATCTTTCTTACCTTCGCCATCCTCCTCGGCGCAATGGGATCGATAAACTCCACAGCGATCTCACCCGCATGCCAGCTGCTGGCCTTCAGAAATTGGGCTGCGTCCTGGCCTGGCGGACGCTACCAACATACTCAAACCCATCTCGAACGCGCGTGACGCGACTGGATCACTTGGGTCCTCAGTTGACAAGGACGCGAACGCCAATGAAAACCTCGGAAGTCGCTCTTCTTGGCCAGTTGGATCGAACACGATGCTGGGCCCCGACATGTCGAGAACACTTCCTAAAATAAAGGACTCGAAGGCAGTCAATAGGGGCAGGACGTCCCTACTTGTCCATCCAACGGCTTCTGCAGCGACCACAAAATCCTCGTACTCCGATAGCAGGACGGGTGACGAGGCGCGCGTTGTCATCAATAAAGGAACCACTCGCGGGTGACCGGCGAATGCCAGTCTGTACGAATGCGCCCATAGCCGGAGTCCTTCTTCCCAAGGGCATTCCCGAAGAGGCCGCGAATCTATGTCCGCAGAGACGATCGCCCTCACGTCTTCAATCATGGCGGCGCGATTTGGTACATGGTTATACAGCGAGGTGGGGTTTACACCGAGCGTCGCCGCGACGCGCCGAATACTGGCACCGTCGGCGCCGATGCGGTCAACGAGGGCGAGGGCGGTACTGGCAATCAACTCGCGGCTTAGCAGTGGTTGGGATGGGCGGGCGATGGCTGACCTCCTTGGGGATCTGATACCCACCCTACCCATCATGGCCAACGGCGCTGCCGCCTGACGTCCGAAATGCCTCGCACTACGCGGCTACGGGCTTGGCATTGATCTCGTACGCGACAATCTTGGTGTCCTTCAGCGACCCCTTGTCCGGTGCCGCCAATGACGTTGCCCGCTTTGTTGTTCATTGCCCCTCCACCGCACATCAGATGGATGAATCCCCGCATCATGACCGAGTGTCCAGAGGAAAACGACTGCCACAGCTGCCCCGCGGCTGCAGGGCAGCCATTGGACGCGCTTCGGAACTCCTGGCCGGTAGGCGTTTCAGATTACGCTTCTGTAGCTTATATCGTCTATCAGTGAACTTGTTTTGCGGAAGATTGGGCTCCATTAGGGCCGATTCGCTTCAAAAGTAATTCACTACTTGACTAAAATAACTACTATACGTAGTGTGGCTTCATTCGGAAAACTGGTGACGAAGGCAGGACGGCTGGACTGGCTTGTCCCCCAAAATGCAGCGTGGGCAGTCGACAACCAACCTGCGCAGTTGACAACCAAGGAGTGTCAGACGATGAATCATGAGGATCTAACGCGGCATCTGATAGCGCTGGAGCGTCGGGTCGAAAATCTCGAGTCGGCACAGGCGATAGCCACGCTTCACCACAAGTACATTCGCGATCTCGCGGCGCGCGACTGGCAAGCAGTGGCTTCCGCCTATACGGAGGACGCGGTATGCGACATCCGTCATCACGGAGTGCACCGGGGACGCGACGCCATCGGCGCGATGTTTACTAATGAATTGGTTCCCGTCGTACACAGCAACGATGGCTACATCCTGTCGTCGCCGGACATCGTGGTAGATGGAGACACGGGGCGCGCCACGTGGACGTGGCACCGGCTGCAGGCTGATTTTAAAACGTCCCTCGGCATGCTTCGAGTATGGGGTCCATGGTCCGAGGGGCGCTACGAGACGGAGTATGTCCGGCAGGACGGCGAGTGGAAAATCTCCAAACTTTGGTTCCGTGTCCACGCGCCCGATCCTGATCAGGAGATGGTCGACATCGGTATCGCTGGCGGCGTGATCGGTGGTGGAACTCGGCGGATTTGAAGTCCCCTAACATGGGCGGGGGCGCCAATGTCGCTCGGGAGAGATGCTCGATCACCTTTGTCTTATCGAGTCCGCATTCTGCCCAGGTCTTGAGAGGCTCGTACAAAGCGGGAAGGCAGGAAGCCGGATCGCCAAGGTCCAAAGGCCAACCTCAGCGCAATGGTTGGCGCTGATGAGCCGAACCCGCTCGGACTCGTTCGTCATGGCACTTCAAACCAGGGAGCACGCTCCATTGCTGGCCGACCAAGAGGAAACCAACATCAACCAATTGGCGATGTAGCACCAGGGCGGAAAGATCGGCGAACCGCACGGACGGCAAGAACTGCCGTCCGTGCTTTCTGCGTCGCGCCAACCTTTCAGCCTCATCTGAAGACGCTCAACACGTACCTGGTCAGGTCGAAGCGCCGGGGTTGCCAAAACACCGGAGATCTTAAATCGGCCGCTCGAGCAGTGGGACTTAAATCAAGGCGAGCTGGTGATTCCCTGTCGCAACCAAATCTGGCTACTCGCCGGCACCCTGAATAACACATCTTCTCGTGTCCGCTGCACCTTGGCCCCTCGTCCCGGCGTCGTGCCGTGTTCCCAACTGCCCCCGCCCAGCGCATGTGCAACGCGACGCCGGAATGCCGGCGTGATGGGATGGTTCACCTATCCTCCAGCAAGGCCGCCTCAAGACAGAGAAGTTGGTCGTAGAACCGATCCCGTCCTCGACGTCGGTTTGGCGGAGCGCTTTTGCAGCTTAGCCTCAGTTATGGGGCCACAGCGACATCCTGCTTGGCGGCTACGCCGTTCACGGTTGCGAGCGACCGTGACGACCACTCCTTGGTGACGACCACTCCTTGGTATGGAGCCGGCATGCGGACAGATCAGCTTTCACCGCCTTCTCCCGGTCGTCAGGCACGGGTCACGAGCCGTCGGCGATTGTTTGGGGCAGGCACCTTCACCTCAAGCCGCAGACCCACGCCGCTGGCTTTATCTCCCCGGCGTACTCTGCCCACGCCCCCCCTCATATCGATCAAGGCAGGGTTCACCCTTGGATAACGCGTAGCAATCAGTTCAGTCATGAACTGTCGTAGATTTTCTTCGTTCATCATGACCCGCGTCTTTCCGGGGGTTTTCGGACTACTCCGCCCCTAAAGTTTCCCAAATATAATTCAGTTGTTGACTACATCACATTTTGCTCTTAGCCTTGTTTTGATGCAGGACCCGGCCGCAAAACAAGCGGCGGTACTTCGACAACCGCGAAGCCGCTCGACCTCAACGAAGACGACAGCTCCACAGCATGTGATATCCCAAGAGACTCATTCCATCGCACTACAGAGGAGTAGAGATGGCTCAAATTTGGAAGCCCCGAACCGCCCACCTATCGGGAGCGGCGCTTCTCGTCGCCGCTACCCTGGCCCTCAGCGCATGTTCCGGCAACGGGACAGGTGAAGGCCTGTCGCAAGCCAACCTCGACGAGGTTCATATCGATCTGTCTACCGCAGTAACCTCGATTGATCCGGCCGCGGGCCCTTACTTGTCCGACTCAGTGATCGTTGGATTGACTACTGGCCGGCTGGTGCGGTTCGTCAAGGGCAGTGCGACCAAGACGGAGCCCATGCTCGCCGAGAGCTTGACCGCCTCTGATGACGCCAAGAACTATACGGTCGTTCTTAAGCCCGACTTGACGTTTTCCGATGGCTCGCCTTTGACGAGCACAGACGTGGTTGCCTCCCTCACCAGGTTGCGCGACACCCCTGGTCCCAATCAAAGCTATGCCGAGCTCATCGCCGACCTGGCAGCGCCGGACAAGACAACAGTGAAGATCAGCCTGAACGCTCCCTCAGCGGACTTTGGGCAGATGCTGGCAGTGCCAGCGATGGGCATCCTTCCTGCCGCAGCGGCGACAGATAAAAACTACTTCCAGGGTAAGCCGGTCTTCTCCGGTTCTTACGCTCCCGAGGGAAATGTCAAGGAGAATTCGTTCACACTGGTCAGAAACGAGAGGTTTGGAGGAACGAAGCCCAAAATCAAGAAGCTGGCGTTCAGCGTCGTGGCCGACACCCCGACCAGCGTCAAGCGGTTGCAGAGCGGAGATGTTGACCTCGTTCCCACATTGCCACAGGACGTGTCGGATCAGATCTCAGGGGATCTGACGGCTCCGATGGTCGACGGCCTGGCGAGTATGTTCATCGTGCCGAATAACCGCGAAGGCAGCTTGTTCCATGACGCGCGCATCCGCAAGGCCATAGCGTGGGCTATCGATCGCAAGACACTCGCGACTCCGGCGTACGGCGCTGATGCCAAAGTACAGACCGGTCCTTACCCTGTCATAGCCGAATACCCACAACCCGTAAAGGTCTATTCCCAGCAGGATGTCGCGCAGGCGAAGACGCTGCTCAAAGGGACGGCTTGCCAAAGCGGCTGTACATTCACCGCCAGCTACTTCGCCAGTGCTTCCGACGACGCTGGACGTGTGGCCACCGTGCTACAGCAGCAGTTAGAGCCGCTTGGGATGAAAATGAACATTCAGCCCGTCGAGGATCAGCAGTTCATCCAGAATTCCATCAACGGCGGATTCGACCTCAATGTCGTCACTTTCAGCAAATTCAATGTGCCGAGTTCCGCCGAGGGCATCTTCGATCCGAAATCCACCATGTGCATTTTCGCTGGTTGCAACAACGATGACATAGAGCCCGCGTTCAGGGCCCTGTTCGGGGCGCAGACACCACAACAGCAGGAAGCGGCATCCACTCACGTTCTGCAGGTTTTCGAGGACTGGACTCCGATCATCCCCATTGCAGGTGTGACGAGTCGCTACGGTGTTCGCTCAAATCTCGTTGACGTCATTGGCCTGCAGCCGAACTCGGAGTTCTGGATTGCAGGGCAGTAGGCTGCGCGCCGAAGTGTGGGATGGCGTGTTCCCTGGGGCAGAAGAAAACTATTTGAAAGCTGCCGCTGGCACCCTCCTTCCTGACAAGCCGGCTCCTTCATTTCCGGCGTCTGGTCAGCACGGATGAGCGCCACAGTAGAGGTGATTTCAACCACCCCCAGCGGCCACGGAAGGCAGCGCGGCTGGAAGCGTTTGATGCGGAGAGTCGCGCGGAGCGTTCTGCAGCTCGTGATTGTTGTCGTGCTGATTGTGGTCGGAACTGCCGTGCTTGTGCGTCTGGTGCCCGGCGATCCTGCCCAGTCAATTTTGGGTATGCAAGCTACGCCCGAGTCACTGGCTGCCCTGCGCGCTCAGCTTGGTCTGGACCAACAGCTCTCTTCCCAGATCCTGAGTCAGCTCTCAGGGCTCATGCACGGAGACTTCGGGACTTCGATGACAACTCAGCGGCCCGTTATTTCCATGGTTGGCAGCGCACTTCCCATCACGCTGTCGCTAGTGGTCACGGGAATTCTGTTCGCGCTGGTTATCTCCTTCCCGCTTGGTCTCCTGCCCGCCTTCGGAATGGGGCGCCGGGGCGTTCACGCCCTCCGTATCTCCATGGTCGTACTTGTTGCCATTCCGTCCTTCCTGGTCGGAATCTATCTATTGATCTTGTTCAGCGTTCAGCTTCACTGGGCGCCCGCGGGAGGTTGGTCGAAGGACGGGCTGAATGCATTGCGCTATCTTTGGCTTCCCAGCCTGGCTCTTGCACTGTTCATGACGCCGATCTTCGTCCGATCCATTGAGCGAGAGACGACGAGGCTGATGAGTGAGGAATTCGTGGAAGCTGCGATCAGTCGTGGTATATCCCGGGTGTCCCTAATCACCCGCCACGTCTTGCCGAACGTACTTCTTCCCGTCATCACTCTCATCGGGTTCAGTATGGCGG
This sequence comes from Pseudarthrobacter sp. MEB009, assembly GCF_030208875.1. Classification (NCBI taxonomy): domain Bacteria; kingdom Bacillati; phylum Actinomycetota; class Actinomycetes; order Micrococcales; family Micrococcaceae; genus Pseudarthrobacter; species Pseudarthrobacter sp. MEB009. The sequence goes on along the minus strand of NZ_JARVTC010000015.1, from coordinate 112,425 downwards.
TACTGATTGGAGGTGCTGTGATCATCGAGGCTCTGTACGGGATTCCGGGAATCGGTTCAGTGGTAGTGACCGCTGTCGGGCAGCGCGATTACCCGGTGATCGTAGGGGTGACGGTTTTCACAGGGATTTTCACGGTCGTCATAAGCCTCATCACTGACGTCGTCTACACCATCGCTGACCCAAGGGTGCGTGTCCAATGACTAACATTCCTCTCAACACGCTCGTCGCCGCGCAGCCTAGGAAGCGACGTTCCAAAGAGCGCGGCTCGTTGCCCATAGTAGCTGGCGTTCTGGTGCTGGTGTTCTTCATCGTCATGAGCTTCCTTGCCCCTATCCTGGTCGGACATGGCCCGAATGCAGTGAGTGGTCCCCCGCTGGACCCGCCCTCTCCTGGGCACCCGTTCGGCACAGATGTTCTCGGGCGCGACGTTTTCGCCCGCACGTTCGTCGCCGTTCACGTCGACTACCTGGTAGCAGTACTTGGCGCATTGATTTCCCTCGCCATCGGCACCATTTTGGGCACTCTGGCCGGCACAGCCAAGCGGACGCAATGGGGTACGGTCCTGATGCGGGTAACGGACGCGCTCATTGCCGTACCCTTTCCGTTGCTGATTCTCATGATCCTGCTTACGGTCGGTAATCAGGTCAGTGTGCTGGGGACGGCTCCGGGAGTGTTTCAAATCCTCGTCGGTGTCGTCACCGTGGGCTGGTCGATTTACGCACGGCTCGCACGGGCGGAGTCTTCCGGACTGAGGTCGCGGGAGTATGTTATTGCCGCCGAACTCATGGGGTATGGGAAGTATCGGATTACATTCCGCCACATCATGCCTGCGGTGATTGCGGTCACAGGTACTTACGCTGTCGCCGATGCCGTGATGATCGTCGGGTTCGTGGCCAGCCTCCCGTTCCTGGGGGCCGGGGTCCCCCCGCCCACTCCGGAGTGGGGATCCATGATGTACGAAGGACGGGCGTCGATTGTTTCCGCTTGGTGGCAGGTCATATTTCCTGCGCTTGCTCTCACCGTCTCGGCAGTCGCAGCGTCGATCATCGCCGACGGATTGCTTGATCGAACTTCGAAGAAACTGAGGAAACACGAATGACTCTGCATACTGCTTCGGGTGCGCAGCCAACCCTGCGAGTCCGAGACCTTGAGTTCTCGTTAGGGGATAATGTCCGGCTGGGCCCGATCAACTTGGAGGCCGCGCCCGGAACGACCTTGGGTGTCGTAGGAGAAACGGGTTCGGGCAAGTCGCTGCTGTGCCGCGCTCTCGTCGGAATGCTAAGCCTCACAGGTGGAACTATCGATGCTGGCTCAATTAAGTTCCAGGGTGAAGAGTACGCGCGGGCCGACCGCCGCCGGTGGGCTCACTTGCGACAGCGACGCGTCGGGTACATGCCGCAGGCCTCAATGGCGGGCCTCAATCCTGTGCGCAAGGTGGGTGGTCAACTTACCGAGATTCTCGCCGGTTCCCGGGCAGCGAAGGTCGAGAAGGCGCGCTTGCTGATGCAACAGGTACAGATGCGCGATCCTGACCAGGTTCTTCGCAGCTATCCACATGAGCTCTCCGGCGGGATGCGTCAGCGCGTAATGCTGGCATTCGCACTGGCAAGCGATCCAGCTATTGTGGTCGCCGACGAACCAACGACGGCACTGGATGCGACAGTCCAGAACGAGGTGCTCCGCCTGATCCAGCAAGTGCAGAAAGAACGCGACATGGCCATGGTGCTGGTCTCCCATGACATGCGCGTGATCCGCCGCGTATGCGATCAAGTGGCGGTGATGTATGGCGGCCGCATTGTGGAGATGGGCCCCACAACAACCGTTCTCTCCACACCGTCCCATCCATATACGAAGGCGCTCCTACAGGCAGATCCTATGCTTGCCCAGCGCAAGACGATGCTCGGTGCCATCGGAGGCGCGCCCCGACCTCCCGCCGAATGGCGGGACGGTGGTTGTGTCTTCCGCGAACGGTGCCCACTGGCCACTGAGCTTTGCGCCAGCCAGGTGCCTGAACTACGGACCGTGCGCGAGGGTGCCACTGCGGCGTGCCACTATGCAGAGGAGGTCCTGGCGGCATGAGCGACATTCCGGCAGTCGAGCTATGTGATGTTCGCTATCGCTACAGGAGAGGCGGCCCTGAAGTCTTGAAGGGCATTTCTCTCACAGTTGGCGCCGGCACGATCATGGGCCTCGTGGGTGAGAGCGGATCTGGGAAGTCAACCTTGGGAAGACTGATAGTAAATGAGCGCCAGCCGACTGGGGGCAGCATACTCATCGAAGGTAGCCGCTGGGATAGCCAATCGCGGAAAAACGGCCTGCGCCGATCTGTGCAGATGGTATTTCAGGACCCGTTTGCCGCACTGAATCCTTATCTGACCCCCGTCGCCGCCGTAACTGAAGCGGTTGCCGTCGCGGACAGGCAAGGACTACCCACCGCACGGGAGCGTGCGATCGCACTGCTCAGGCAGGTTGGTCTAAGTGGCGCCATCATCGATCGCGCGCCCAGTTCCCTTAGCGGCGGCCAACGACAGCGTGTGGTGATCGCGCGCGCCTTGGCCTGCCGCCCTCGGATCCTGGTGGCTGATGAGGCGACGTCCGCGCTCGATGTTTCTGTGCAGGCACAGATTCTGAACCTTCTCATGGGGCTGCAGCGGGATCTCGGATTGACGATGCTCTTTATCAGTCATGACATATCGGTTATAGACCACCTGACCGATGAGGTGGCCGTCCTCAAGGATGGCCTGATCGTCGAAAGCGGTGCGACGGAGCAGATCCTGAACGCGCCGCAGCACGACTACACTCGCGCTCTGCTCTCGGCGTTCCGAGAATCCGATCGCGAGCAGGACATGGACAGGATGAACCGGGGGCAACAGGTCTGAGTCCCCGCGGACACTGCCGTTGTGGACTCAAAGGAAACAGATGATGCGCCTTTTTCGTATCAAACCAACACCAATTCCACTGAAGACCTAGGATGAGGCACTCCACATGATTTACGAGCTTAGCGGTGCGACGGAATCACCATCGCACCTCCCCCAGCAAATCTCGGAGAATGTTGCCGTAATCAAGGACTCTGGCTACGACATCCGAGAGTTCACAATTACCGACATGGGACGCCAGTTCGCAGAAAACAACGGCGCTATGCCCCACCCGGTGCTCGCAACGTCTTATTTCACTAACCATGTCCTTACTGTCGTCCCGCTCCGACCTGAGAGGTTCAGCGGATATGTCCATTTAGAGCTTCTGAACCCTTCCGGCGGAGTGGAGTCGTCCATGTTCTGGCCCGATGCAGCCGGGTACGTCCTGCGGCGTGCCGACGCCTACGTAGGGCTCACCTGCAAGAGCGTCATCGTCGAGGCGCTCAAGAGGAGCGCGCCTGACAGGAATGCACGATTGTCGGTGGAGTATGACGGTCTTCTCTGGGACGCGATCGCAGCTGTAGCACGAGCTCTCCGCGCCCCCGCAGGTGGCGGACTGCTTCCGGGCCTCAAAGGGGCGGAACGAATCGTCGCGAACGGATCATCGCAGTCAGGCAGTTTCCTCCGCAGCTATCTGTCGGGGCATCGCGCACTCTCAAGAGGTGAAACGCGTGCTCTGTACGGATCGCTACAGGTGTATAGGGAACGCGTTGAAAGGCGATTAGCGGAGCTCGTCGAGCGGCGTTGGTACCTGCCTGAGCACACCCCTGCTGCCCTTAACCTCGCCCTCGGCGGCGTCCGATTCTGATGGTCCGAAATGAGCTCGACAGGAGACAGGCAATGAATTCCACGATTTTTACAAACGGTTCAGTCTATGTGACCGGGGTCGGTTCGCGACCGGCCTCGGTCGGCGTTGTCGATGGTGTTATCGCTGCAATCGGCCCCCGCGAGGAAGTGCGCGACCGAGTCGGTCATGCTGATGAAGTCGACCTTGCCGGCGGTCTGCTGAGCCCGGGTTTCATCGACGCCCATTTACACCCGATGATGGGAGGCACGGAACGCGGTCAGTGCGATCTCAATCATGCGACAAGTCGTGACGAGGTTCTGCGGATCATTGCCGAATTCGCAGCCGCCCTGCCCAAAGATGCGTGGGTGGTCGGCGGAGGTTGGCAGCAGGACCTTTTCCCAAACGGTCTGCCAACCCGCCAGGAACTGGACGCGGCAGCGGAGGGCCGCCCGGCCGTGCTACGCAGCGCGGAGAGACACAGCGCCTGGGCGAGTAGCGCGGCTCTACGTGAGGCGGGCATCAACTCGACCACACCTGATCCTTCCGACGGTCGCATCGAGCGAGAAGCGGACGGCTTCCCATCCGGGGCGCTGCACGAGGGAGCCATTATACTCGTCCAGTCCATCGCGCCCGAACCTGACTTGCACGCAATGCATCGCGGGCTGCTCGTTGCCCAGGATCACTGCTTCTCGCATGGGATCACCGGCTGGCAGGATGCCCTTCTCCGAATCCATGACAACGGTGTTGATGCCCTGGACGTCTACCTTCACGCATTGGCTCGTGGCGACCTGATCGCAAAAGTTCGCGGAGCTCTGTGGTGGGATCGCAATCGAGGGACTGACCAGGTTGCCGAGCTGATCGATCGTCGAGATCGTGCACGAGAATGGGCCCCCCGATTCCGTGCCGACTCCATTAAGATCATGTTGGACGGCACCTGTGCCAACTTCACCGCGCTGCTAACCCAGCCCTACCACGACAGTCACGGCCATCCGACCGATAACCAAGGAATGCGGCTGGTACCGTTTGAGCAGCTGGGGTCTGCCGCCAGGCAACTCGACGCCGCCGGCTTCCAAATGCATTTTCACGCCCTCGGCGATCAGGCAGTTCGTGATGCACTCGATGCGATTTCGCCCCTTCCCCGCCCAGCCGAGCGACGACATCACTTGGCACACTTGCAGGTTGTGCAGCCCAAAGATGCGGATCGTTTCGCCGCGCTCGGGGCGATCGCGAACCTGCAACCGCTTTGGGCCCAGAATGACGCGTATATGCAGGATTTGACTATTCCGTTCCTGGATCCTGACCTTCGCGGGTTGCAGTATCCCTTTGGAACCCTAGAGAAGGCTGGTGCCCGGTTCGCGGCCGGAAGCGATTGGCCCGTCTCCGACATCAATCCAGTCGCAGGTATGCACGTTGCCGTAAACCGGCAAGCTGCGGGAGCCCCGGGCACCGAGCGCTTCCTTCCGGAGGAAGCATTGTCGCTGACTTCGATTTGGGATGCATATACAGCTGGTTCTGCCTACCTCAACGGACAAGAGGACAGAGTTGGCAGGCTTTCCGTCGGGTATGACGCCGACTTTGCGATCTTCGACGTTGACCCATTCGCGCAATCTCCCGAGCAAATTGGTGAGGCACGAGTGACGTCGACTTGGGTCGACGGACGTGAAGTTTTCTCTCGCCACGTTTAAGCCTGGGCGGAGCGCGGAAGCGCCTTCTCCCTGCATCTGTCTGCTTCCCTAACAATCTCACAATGTCCGGATCCCGGGCACGATCATGTCTCGCGGAATCCGATCCGCAGAAAGGAGCCCCCATGCGTGAACCAGGGCTAGAACTACTCTTCGAGGCCACCGGCGCCCTCTCACCAACCGTCACTATCGGTAACACTGCCCAGGGACTCGAAAGGGTAATTCCTATACCCGCAGGAGGGCCATTCGAGGGCCCACGTATCCGAGGAACCATGGTCGGAGGCTATGACTGGCAATTGACCCGGCCGGATGGCGTCACCGTCATCGATGCGCTTTATCTTCTCGAAACGGACGACGGCGTCCACTTGCGCTGCCGCAACCGCGGGCTTCGTCGCGGGGATCCGGCTGTTATGCAGCGGTTGGCAGCTGGCGAAGATGTGGACGCTGACGAGTACTACTTCCGATGCGTGCCCGAATTCTCCGCTCCAGCCGGACGGTACGGATGGCTCAACGACAGCGTCTTCGTCAGCACAGGCGCGCGGTACCCTGACGCCATCAAGGTTCGCTTCTACCAACTGACATGACGCGCGGCAATGTAACCGACGTACCGCGAAGCCCAAGGTATGGTGATGACGATGACAGTGCAACAGGAACCGCCGAGTCCCCCTGACGACAGCTTTCTAAGGTTCGTGAAAGCGGCCGGGGATCGCACCGTTGCCGAGCTGGGGCATCTCGGAAGTGGACCCGGCGTGATATTGACGTTGCTCCTGCGGCGCGCTTCGCGGCTGATGGCTGACAGCGACACACTTGAGCTTCCCGACGGGCTCACCTGGGCAGGCTTCCGCGTTTGCTTCACCTTGTGGGTCGCAGGCCCCCTTGAACCCCACCGTCTGGCCTCATTCACGTCCATGAGTCGCGCCGCAATTAGCGCCGCACGCAAAGCGCTCGAGGCCCAACAGCTCGTTACATCTGTCGCCTCATCCACCGACCAGCGTTCGATTCTCATGTCGCTGACGCCAAAAGGTGGCGACCTCACCCGGGAGATCCACGAACGCGCTATGCGTAGCGCTACTGCAACGCTTAGCGCCCTGACACTCCCCCAGCAGCACATGTTGGTAGGGCTCCTCGGGCAGCTCGTGGGCGATGATACGACCGACATCGATCGGTCCGTCACTGACTTGGGATGAAGTGATGGATGGCCATGACAGTGCTTGGCGGTTTTAGAGGTAGTAAGCGGTGAGGGACGGGTGTTGGTGCGCCAGCTGCGCCAGATCCCGGGGGCAGGCGCAAGGACTTTTGAGGCGGCTCGTGCGTAGACACCTTCGAGGGTACGCCCGCCGTGGTGTTCCAGGTCGAGTTGGCCTTTGAGCGTGTCCAAGACCGACTCTAACCATTGGCGGATCCCGCCGAACCGCCCGAACCGTGGTTTCTCGTTTTTGCGGTTCGGCCGGATCAGCATGACACCGAGGTCTTTGGTGATGAACCGTTCAAAGTGACGGCCGGCGAGGATGACTTGCCCGGCGTGGATGTGCCTGTGCTCGCGCTCGAGCAGCGCCTGGGCGACTTCGCGTTCCCCGAGTTCAGGGTTCGCGAGCCCCAAATCACAGGCATGCCTTCGGGGGTGATAATCAGATAGAGCCGGAATCCCCAGAAGAAGCGCCAGTGCGAGGCGCAGGACCCACAGTCTGCGTGGCCGGACAAGTCGGAGCGTTTGACGGTTCCCCGGGACATACTGCAGTGCAGCGGAGTGGAGTCGATAAGGCGCAGGATCTCGTGCCAGGACGGGCCAGCGTGGTGGCGGGAGACTAGCGGTCCTGCCGCCGGGACCCGCTTATCGTACCCGGACTGGTCCGGAATCTCCGGGAAGTGGCGGGTTTAACACCCTCCGCCAACAATTGGCAGACCCCCGGCGCAAACAGCATCGGGGGTCTGCTCTGCATAAGGCCTAGCTAGGAATTACTCATCTAGGTGTGACGGATATTTTTCACATGCCGCCCGTATGGCCAGCTCCGTGTGCTCGGGCAGTAGCCAGCCCTGGCTTACCAGCTGGGCAGCACGGCGCCTTGCCAGCTGCGCATATGCGGCTTCGCCGCCGTATCTGGCATCGGCCTCCGCCCGCGTGAAGGGGACGTGTTCCCAGGGACGCATGATGTGTCGTTGGCTAGGCACGACATGCATGCGTACCAGGGGCAGCTCGATCTCCAGGTAGCGCAGTCCGCCCATCGCGTGCCCGGTCTCATCGTGTACTGGGACGATCCCCGTGTAGTCGACCCCCAGAGTGTCGCGTGTCAATGCTCTTGGCACATCGAACGGGATCGGGTCTGCCCGCGGGGGCGGGGTGCCTTCGCTCCACAGCACCAGATGCGTGATGGTGGCCGCGATGAGCCATTGGCTTCCATTGTGGCGCGGCGGATCTTCGCTGTCGAGGTCTTCTCCATCGGACAGCCCATTCTCAGAGCGTCTCGCTGATGTAGGAAGTAGCCCTGTCTCATGGCCCCGAGCTGGCACCTGGTAGCAGCGGTACTGGTCGCCAGGCAGGTCGCTGTCAGGGCGTTGGTGCCAGAGGTGCTGCACTGCCTCGTCCTCGCTGAGGTATTCGATGACCGGAACCGGTGGCCGGCTGATGGTACGCCTGTGGTCATCAAGAGCAATAAGGCCAGGCAGCGACTCAGTTGGAGTGTAGCTCGTATCCAGCTCCATCTCCCCGTCTCGGTCGATTTCGACGTAGCCCATCGGACCAAAGCCTCCGCTCGAGACTCCTATGAGGTAGCCATCTATAATCTGCGACTCTGCTTCGCCGCCGTTGGGCACCCCTCCAGCGAGGGCGGACGAGTGCTCCTCATGGAACCGCTCCGAGAGGTAACTGCGGAGGAAGCTTCCGGATTGGGACCAACCAGTGGCGAAGCGCCTCGACGGCGCACGCAATCCAAGGAGCATACCTCCAGCCTCCTCTTGATGCGTTGCCCCCGCTACTGAACCCAGAAGATCCCAGATCATGCTGTCATGCGGGATCAATAGAGATCCGTAACGCTCCGGATCGCGGCTACGAAGGTCAGCAATAGTTACCGACTTGCAAGTCACCCCGAGGTAGGCATCGCCGCGGGCCATCAGGTGGAAGCCGGCGTCCGGCCAGAACATCGGGAAGTCTGAACCGCTTGAAGGGTTTAGTAATTCAATATGGACGACGCCGCTGAAGTCGGCGTCACGCTCCGGAGCGATAACCATCACCCGTGTGGCGTATCGCTCAGACGAAGGGATGGCATGGGGTGTCCGAAAAACGCGGGCTTCACCGGATACCCGGTACTCGCGGCTTCGATATCCTGCCGAAGCCAGCGATGGATGGGTCAGTGTGTCCCACCCATCCGGGGACAGGAATGGCGGTCGGTCCGCGAGTTGGGCAATCTCTTCTACGAGAAGGTTCAGCTTGGGCATTTCACATTCCTCTGTTTTGAATCTACTCATCGAATTCGGGTGATCTTTCGCTGGTCGAGCGTATACGTCATTTCTCCGGCCAGTTGGATGATCTCGCCCTTGACGTAGGGGCGGAGCGGAGAGTCCGGCCAGTCCTCGATGACTTCGAGCGTGTTCTGGACCAACGCGCGGATACGCGTCTCATCGGCCTCCAGAACTTGCGCACGGACGTTCTCGCGCAGATGGCGCCACGCCACTCGGTAGAAGTCAAAGAATGCGTCACGGCCCACGAGGTCGTCCATCGCGCCATCCCAGTCAAAGACGATCTCGCTGTGTAGGTAGCGCTGGAGTGCGCCGATGTCCTGTGAATTGAACGCAGACAGATAATCGTCGTACCAAGTTTTAAGTGAAACATCCTGCATGGTTGATCCTATTCTTCGAATACCGTACTGAATGGGGCGGCGGTGGCTCCAGAGCGAGTCATGATCGGCCGTGGGCCGCGTTCACGTACGCCGCCCGGCCACGAAGGTTGCAAGAACCGGCACATCCTCTAGTGCATCCGCCTCGACTGTCAGCGGGTCTGATTCAAAGATGGTGAGGTCCGCGAGAGCGCCCAGTGCGATCACACCTTCGGTTGTCTCCGCGCCGTGAAGAGTCGCTACGGCCGACGTGTAGGCCGTCAGTGCCTGCCTGGCCGTAACTGCTTCCGCGGGCAGCACGGGGTCCATGTCGGTTCCGGGTGCGCGCCGCGTCCGCGCCATGGCCATGATGGTCCGTGGATCGAACGGCCCGGTTGGCCAGTCCGAACCCAGCGCCACGACGACTCCCGCCTCGATAAGGGAGCGTACGCGGAAGACAGTTCCGGTTCGCTCGGCAAGTCTGCGTGAGAAGACACTGGAGCCATCGACACCGAGCGACATGGCAGCATGTGCCGGCTGCATGCTGGCGATCGCGCCGCTAGCGGCGAACTCATGGACGAGGTCGTCGTCGGCGATCTCGACATGTTCGATGCGGTGCCGGGGTGAATTCTCCCGCCGTTCAAGCGAGGCGATGACTCGCAGCGCGTGTTGGACCGCGGCGTCACCAATGGCGTGCGTTGCCGTGGGGATCCCTGCGTCGTGGAACTGCCGCAGAACGGCCGAGTACTGCTGGGGATCGTCCCAGACTGAACGGGTCGATTCGCCGAAGGTGTCCGCTTCGCGGAGCCACGCTGTACCGTTGTCGATTGTGCCGTCGAGGAAGAACTTGGCCCCCTCGATCATCCAGTCCCTGCCACCTACGCCTTGCATGCGTATGATCTCATCGATCGTGTAATCGCCGTCTTGCGCCCCACTGCGGCACACCGGTGAGAGCCGGACCCGCAGTGGCAGGTCTGTGTCTGCTTCGATTAGCTCGAGAGCAGACACACAGCTCTGATCGAACGTGAGGGAGTGTGTCGCGGTCAGGCCGCTGGCCGCCATCTCGCGCAGCAGCTGCAGGAGTGCGTCGGCGCGCTCCCGGTCGCTCTGCACGGGCGCCATGTCTTCGACGAGCCGCATCGCGGCGAACTCTTTCAGGTATCCAGTCGGTGCTCCCGCCGTGTCGAGCACCACCTCGGCAGCGCCTGGCAGCGGAGTCGCCCCGGTAATCCCTGCCTCTTTCAACGCGCAGGAGTTCGCCACACCAGCATGGAAGTCAATAAGACGGAGGAAAACGGGATTCTTCGGGCTTCCAAGGTCGAGGGTTTCACTGTTTGGGTCTCCCTCGAAAACTTCGGGATGTAAGTCGCGACCGATGATCCACTGACCGGGATCCAATCGCGCTGCCTCCGCCGAGAGCCTCGCGACCAGTTGCCTGGAATTCTGGACTTCACCAAGGTCGATGCCGCGCATGCCGAGCAAACCGTGCACCGGGTGTGAGTGCGGGTCTGACAGACCAGCGCAGACAGTAGCGCCGGCGAAGTCGTGGTGGGATGTGGAGCCGGCTACCGGCCAGTCTGCCACTTCGGCGGAAGTGCCGAGGGCGACGATTCGGCCTCGTCGCACTCCAAGCGCGCTGATTCCGGTTTGGCCTCCCTCACCGGTATCGATGCGCCCGGCCGTCACGACGAGGTCGAGGGGAATGTGGGAGTCACTGATCATGCTGTATTCCTTTCTTGCGCCAGCTCGGTGGCCTGAAGCAGCTGCTGTGTGTATTCCTCGCGCGGGGCTGAAAACACCGTCTCTGTTTCTCCGTACTCGATGAGTTCCCCCTGCCGCATTACGGCCACGCGGTGCGAGAGGTGCCGGATGACCGCAAGGTCGTGCGAGATGAAGAGCATGGTCACGCCCGTGCGCGCTTGGATGTCGGCTAGGAGATTGAGGATCTGCGCCTGCACTGAGACGTCGAGTGCGCTGGTTGGCTCGTCCAGCACGATAAGTTCCGGGTCTGTCGCCAGGGCGCGTGCAATTGCGATGCGTTGACGCTGTCCACCCGAGAATTCGTGCGGGTACCGACTTGCCGCGTCGGCCGGAAGCGCGACAAGTTCGAGACACTCCTCCACTCGCGCCGCGACGGCGGGGCCGCGCCGGCCTTGGGCTGACATGGGCTCAGCGATCGACCGGCCTACGGCGTGCCTTGGGTCAAGAGTGTCGTTAGGGTCCTGAAAAACGATTTGTACTCGACGGCGATGGTCACGTAGTGCACGACCCCGCAGGGTTGCGAGGTCCACTCCTTCGTAACTTACCGTTCCGCTTGTTGGGGCCTCGATACGCATGGCCAGCTTCGCGAGGGTGCTCTTTCCCGAGCCCGATTCACCGACCACACCGAAGGTCTCGCCGCGACGTAGACCGAAAGTGATGCCCTTGAGCGCTTGGGTATGACCAAAGGACGATGTGCGGTAGTCCTTGGTGACCGCGTTGAAGCGAACGAAGGATTCAGGCCCCTCGGGATCCCAGCCGCTGAGCGTCGGGGTTGGCTCGACGAGCGTCAAGGCCGTCGTTGAGGGGCGGGCCTCAGAATCCGCCGACGATGTCTGCCGCTCCATCACTTCGCTGACGACGCTCAACCGTGTCCGGGGCGGGATATGAGCTCCAGGGGCGCACTGGAGTAGTGCAGCGGTGTAGGGGCTCCGAGGGGACTGGAGCACCTTCCCTGCCCCGCCTTCCTCCACGATTCGGCCCTTGTACATGACGTTGATGCGGTCGCAGTTGGCGCCGATCATCGTCAGATCGTGGGAAATCAAGAGGATGCCCAGATTGAGCCGGTCCCGAAGCTCGAGCAGCAGAGACAGGATCTGGGTCCGTACGGTGACGTCGAGCGCAGTGGTCGGCTCGTCCGCGACCAGCAGTGCCGGATCGGCCGCGAGTGCAATGGCGATCATTACACGCTGCCGCTGGCCGCCCGAGAGCTGGTGGGGATATTGGCGCATGCGCATCTGTGGATCCGGCATGTGGACCAGTTCAAGGAGTTCAAGGGCTCGTGCGCGGGCTGCCTGGCGAGTCGCGAGCTTGTGGATACGCATTACCTCGACAATCTGGTCGCCGATGGACATTACCGGGTTGAGCGCTGTCATTGGCTCCTGGAAGACCATTGAGGCCACTCGCCCGCGCAACGCCCGGAGCTGACGTTCGCTGGCTGTTAGAAGGTCGCGTCCTGCGACCTCCAGGCGCTCGGCTTGGATCATGGCACTCGGTGGAAGCAGCCCCATCGCGGCCGTGGCGATCGTCGACTTGCCTGATCCGGATTCGCCGATTATGCCGACGACCTCACCTGGGGCGACATGCAGCGAGACGTCGGATACCACGGGCGCGCCCGGGCCGTAGGCGATGCTGAGCCGCTCGACGTGGAGGGCATGCTGCTGGTTCATTGCTCGGTCCTTTGTTTAACCGGGGGGTTCCCGCCGGAAGGCGGGAACCCCGTTCGCTGTTGGGCTTGGACGTCTCAGCCTTGGAGCCAGGCGTCTTTCAGGTGGATCCGGCCCATGAAGGGGTCGGGCTTGTAGCCCTGCACCTTCGTGGAGAGGAACTCGTAGCCGAGTACGCGCGAAGCAGGAATCAGCACCAGTACATTTTTGGTGTATTCGTCTGTTGCCTGCTGAGCCAGCTTTTGACGCTTCTCGGGGTTCGGCTCGTGGATCATCTGCAACACAAATGCACGGGCCTGTTTGGCATCGGGGTTTTCTCCCCAGAAGTCGAGTACGCTCCCGCTTGTAGGCGCGAAATAGCCACTGATGTCGGACTGGGCGATGGCCGGGATCATGATGAGTCCGGAGGGAGCTGGCGCTCCGCCGAAGATCGCTGAGATCGTTGACCAGGCTTCTGCTTTGAGGTTGAGTGTGATTCCGACACGCTTGAGCTGTTCTTTGATCACTTCGAGGATGGGGACATCGGCCGCATTGATGTCTCCCGCGTAGGTGAGGTCGATGGAGATATCGCTGAGCCCCGACTTCTTTATTAGGCTCTTCGCCTCCTCGAGGTCGTGCTTGTAGTAAGGAGCATCAGCGGGATTCTGCTCGAGTTTGCGCGGATCGCCTGGCGGTATCGGCAGTGCTGACTCGCCCTTACCGGTCATGCCCACGCGGATGATCTCGTCGCGGTCCATCGCGAGCGAGACGGCACGGCGTACGTCGATATTCTCCAACGGCGTCCCGGCTGCGGAGATCATCAGGGACATGTTCCGCAGCACGGGCGCGGCGCCCGCAACGAATCCCGCGGCCTTGGCCTGGTCGGCGATGACTGGGTCGGTGACCTCAGCTGCCTCAAGAAGGCCTTGCTGCAGCATAGCTAGCCGGGTGGAGTTGTCGGGGGCTTGCACCCATTCGATGCCGTCGAGTTTGACGTCATTGGCACTGTGGAACTTCTCGTTCTTCTTAAGCGTGAGCTTGACGCCGTCCTGCCAGCTGTCGAAGACGAATGGGCCGGAGCCGTCGGCCGAGCGCATGCGCTCATCCTTGGGGGTGCTCTCGTACCATTGCTTGCTGAAGATAAACATGCCCGACCATGCCGAGGCAATCGGAAGGAAGGACCCGTTCGGCTGGTCGAAGGTGACTACGACCTTGCCGCCGTCGGCGACACGCGCCTGTGAAAATCCAGCGAGCTGGTCGGGCGCGTTTGGCGCGGCGGCGGAGATTGAGTATGCGACATCCTCGGGGGTGAGCGGTTTACCGTCTGCGAAGGTGACGTCATTGCGGATGGTGAAGTCGAATGTCCTGCCGTCGGCAGACTCTGTCCAGGCGCTGGCGACGCCCGGCTGGATTTTGCCGGCTTCGTCGACGGTGAGCAGCGTCTCGTACATTTGGGCAAGCACGATGCGGTTGGCCAGAGCTTGGGTACCTTCGACAGGGTCCAGACCACCGACTACCGGTAGGGAGTCGACGCCGTAGCGGAGCACCCCGCCAGTTCGTGGGGAATCTTGTGACGTTGGGGCCGGGCCGCTGCAGGCGGTCAGAGCAAGTGTGGTTGCGAGTGCGGCGCCGATGCCGACTCGCAGGAGCGTGCGTTTCTTCATGCTTGATACTCCAATCAATAAATGTCGGTAGTGCGTGTGGTGGTGTGCTGCTGGCGGGGGTCGGGCGTGAGGTCCTCCGTATGCTTCGTGGCCCCGCGGGCCGGTCTCCAGCCGGCGATCAGCGCCATCAGGGCGCTCCACCGGGTGCGGGAGCCGCCGCGAATGACCCTCTGTAAACCATCAGCGAGCAGGTTCCAGGCGACCACTTGCAGAAGAATGAGGATGGCAGGCAGCACGATCAGATGTGGATACACGAGCATGTACTTTTGAAACTCATTGACCATTCGGCCAGCGGAGGGGCTCGGGGGCGGCGTACCTTGGCCGAGGTAGCTAAGGGTGGCCTCGACGAGGACGGTCTGGCCGGCGATGCCGGCCGCGGTGACAAGCAGGGGCGTGAGTACGTTCGGAAGGATGTGCCCGGTCGCAATGCTCCAGCGAGAGCACCCTGCAATCTCGGCTGCAGTCACGAAACCGCGTTCTTGGACGGCGAGCATGGGACCTCGCATGATGCGCGCGAGCACCGGGGCGAACAACACCGTCATGGTCACAAGAAGTGTGATCATTCCTGGCCCAAGAATGGCTTTCACTACGAGTGCCAGGAGCAGGCCGGGAATCGAGAGTACAAGATCGGCGCCGCGCATGATAATCAAGTCCCAGAGACCACCGAAGTAGGATGCGACAAGTGCCAGGGCTGTGCCCACAACCGCTGCAAGGAGCGTGGCAACTACAGCGAGCAGTAGCCCGCTGAGCGCTGCGGTCGAAAGTCGGGCCGACATCTCTCGTCCTAGATTGTCGGTGCCGAGCAGGTGCTGGGGTGATGGAGCGGACAGGGCGGTGGATCCATAACCCTCCGCATCGACTCCGGGCAGCAGGCTCGTCAGCGCGAAGAGCGCAAGGCCGGCGAGCAGAGCGATTCCGAGCCACAGCTCCCAGTTTCCGCCTCGCTTGTGTGTGTAACGCCTTGGGGTTTGTGCGGTTGCGGTCACTTCTTCACCAGCCTTACTCGAGGATCAATCACGGGGTAGCTCACGTCGACGAGCAGATTGATCACGACATAGAACGCGCCGAGGATCACGACGTAGCTCTGGATTGCTGGGTAATCGCTCGTGTTCATAGCCGTGATAAGTGCGGTCCCCATCCCAGGCAGCGAGAACACGTTTTCGATGACGACGGTGCCACCGATTAGAAGTGCCAGCGAGGTTCCGATGACTGTAACGACCGGGATCATGCTGTTACGGAGCGCATGTGCGAAGACGAGCCGTAGATGAGAGGCGCCCTTGGCGCGCGCGGTGCGAATATAGTCCTGATCGAGGGCATCTAGCAGCGAGCTGCGTACATAGCGGGTCAGCACGGCCCCGCTTGCGAGACCGAGCACGATGCCAGGAACTAGCAACGACATGATGTTCTTTGTAGGGCTCTGCTCCCACGGCACGTAACCAAGTAGGGGAAGGCGGAGCGTCAGCGAGTTGACGACCACCACGAGGGTCGCGGCGATGAACTCCGGGAGCGCGAGCAGGATGAAGGCGAGTGCTCGGATCGAGACATCGGGTACCCTGCCACGCCAATAGGCCGAGGCCGTTCCGAAGCACAATCCGAAGATCACCGCGACGATTGTGCCGATGACGGCCAGTTCGATCGTTACGGGCAGGCGGGTCGCGACCTGATCCTGGAGCAGTACGGGCAAGGTCAGCGAGCGGCCGAGGTTGCCCGTGAGAAGTCCGCCGAGCCATGTGAGGTACTGCTCGGGCCAGGGCCGGTCCAGACCTAGTTGCGCCCGGATGGATGCGATGTGTTCGGGTGTGGCGGAGTTGCTGTTGACGATGTTGGCAACCGGGTCCCCTGGGATAAGCCGGACGATCAAGAAGCACAACACCGAGAGGGCAAACAGCACAGCAACTGCGGCTGCTACGCGTCCTGCAATATAACGGAGCAAAGGACTCACCACTGCCCGTCGCGGACAGAGGCCTGGTCGACAGGTATCCGCAGACGACTGTCGTAACAGGGCCCCGCCAGAAGTGTCCAGGCGCCGCGGTTGCGCAGATCCTCGTGCAGGATCTGCAGCGGAGGACGTCCGGCAACTGGGGGCCGCACGTTGTAGTCTCTGCCTTGCACCACAAGCATCAGGCTCTCGCCTGCGGCGAAGTGGGTCGCCTGTGGCCAGACCTCAATCTCAAGTGGTACGGGCACTCCGGTTTCGAGCGTCTGTTCGCCCGTGTGCGGGTGCCAAGGTACGAGTGCTGTCGAGCGAACCGGGTCAAGTGCGCGATGGCTTGCACGTAGCCATCCAAGGGCGACCGGACCATCGGAGAACAGGGCATTAATGGGAAAAGTCACTTCGTCTCCAGCGCGATCCAGCTTGCGCACGATGACGAAAACGTCTGCGTCGAGCGCGACCTCCGGATCGGCCCCTTCGCCAAGGTCGACGCGCAGCCACAGCCGAAGGGACATCGGGCCGATGAGGTCGGTGTCGCGGTCGAAGACGTAGCGGAGCTCCACTGACTCACTGAGTGGGTCGATCCGCAGCTCTCCGGCTGGTGTGACCTCAGGGGTGAGCTGGCGGGTCGCCATGTCAAGGTTTAACGAACGGTAGTCCCCAGCAGGGGGCCAGAAGGCTTGCTCAACCCACCGTGCGCGATTCTTGCGGGGATCGTCCCGTACCTCGAGCCGTACACTCGGCCATCGCTCGAGCCCGCGGTCCTCCCCCTTTAGGAAGGTGTCAAAAAACGCGAGTTGTCTGGCCCGGCTTTCCGGGGCGTAAAACTGACGCCATTTCTTCTGGCCGTGCACCTCAAGCCACTTTTGTTCGGAACCTATTGCGGAGTACGCCGCGAGCGTGCCACGAGTGTGGAGGCCGTGGTCGCTCCAGGACGCGACCACATATGCCGGGATGTCGATCTCATGCAGTTGCCCGTATTTATCGGCATAGTAGGGATCGTCGAGTGGGCGGGCTATTACGTTCGCCTCAGGATCTTCGGTGCCGTTCAGCGAGTACGAAACATTCTGGGAGACCCGTGGCCGGAAGCCAGTCTCGGGGATGCCGCCGTGGTAGGCGAACTCCCGATACCAATCCGAGAAGCACTCCCACGGGTTGATGGCCTTCAGCGACGGCGGACGAGCAGCTGCCGCCTGGTACTGACTCCCCGCCAGGTAGGACACGCCCAGCATGCCGACGTTACCTGAGCACCAGTGCTGGCTGCCGATCCACTCGATAGTGTCATAGAGATCCTCGCGTTCCTGGGGGCCGTTGTGCGGGAAGATTCCCTCCGAATGCCACAGTCCGCGTGGGTCCACGAGCACGACGGCGTAGCCGTTCGCGCACCAAAATACGGGATCGGGCGCCTCGAAGCCGGTCAGAGGCGAGATCCACTCCGGGTCAACGTCTGCCCCCGGGAACATGCGGTCCGTGACCCAGTGTTTTCCGTAAGGTCCCCATGCAAGCAAAACAGGGTAAGCCTCCTCGTACTCCGGGAGGTAGGCGTCAGCATAGATGGTCGTGTTGTCACGGAGGACGATGGCGAGGTCCTTCTCGAGCCGCAGGCCATGTGTCGTGATACTCTCCCGCCGCAGAGGCGGCGGCGCCGGCTTGCCGACGACCTCGCTCGGATGAACGCCAGGCCGAGTGATTGTCGTTCGTGATGTCTTCATGGTTCCCTCGCTGATCGTCATCGGTCAGAACCGCACATTCGGGCGGGGCAGGCCCAGATGGTCGCGCAGAGTATTACCTGTGTATTCGCTTCGGAAGATGCCGCGGTCCTGTAGCTCGGGCACGAGCTTGCTGCAGATACGTTCGAACCCGTCAGGGTTATAGGGAGCATTGAGGTTGAAACCGTCGCACGCCCCTGAGTCGAACCACTGCTGCATTCGATCTGCCACCGTGGATGGGGTTCCAACGATCCACTGGTGGCCGGTGGATCGTGCACGATCAAGAACCAGCTCGCGAAGGGTAAGGCCGCCGTCCACGGCCTTACTCCGGAAGATGTTCTGCCTGCTGCTCAGCCGCTCCGGCGCTGGGAAGCGGTCTTCCGGGACACGGTCATCGAGGTCGATGTCATCGATATCGATACCAAGCTGGGCTGCGATCTCCAGGCGCCCTTGACCGTAGTCCAGCAGTTCCCCGAGCGCCTGCGCAATCTCATTCGCCTCGGCTGCAGTGTCGGCGACTACCGGAACGATGCCCGGCAGGATCTTGACGTGGCCGGCGTTGCGGCCGGCTTCCGAGATAAGCCCTCGACACTCCTCGGCGAACTCCACAGCAGCGGGAAGCAGAGACTGGGCGGTGTAGATTGCATCAGCAACAGCACTTCCGAGTGCCTTGCCTGGCCCTGACGAACCGGCCTGCACGATCACCGGGCGCCCTTGAGGTGAACGCGGCCCCGGGATTGGACCCTCGACGTTGAAGAATTCTCCTTCGAAATTGAGCCGGCGCAGCTTTCCCGGATTGAGCCATTGACCGGCGGCACGGTCGACGAGCACTGCGTCATCCGACCAACTGTCCCAAAGCGCGAGCACGACCTCCACGAACTCTTGCGCACGGCGGTAACGCTCGATCGGGTCAGGCACTTGTTTGATTCCGAAGTTGGCGAACCCGTCCGTTGAGGTTACGACATTCCACCCTGCCCGGCCGCCCGAAAGGTGGTCCAGTGCGGCCAGTTGACGAGCCGCGTTGTAGGGCTCGGTGAAACTGGTCGAGAGCGTACCGATGAGGCCGATTTTCGTCGTGCGGGCTGCGATGGCAGAGAGCACGGTCATCGGCTCGTAGAAGCCGTTCATCATCGTGTCACCGCGCATGGCTCCGTTTGCATGGGAGATGTCGCCGAAGAACACCGCGTCCAGTTTGGCCTTCTCGGCCATCTGCGCAAGAGATACTACGAATTCGAGGCCCGGGACCTCTTCGGCGCGGCTACCGGGAAGCCGCCAGCTGTTGCGGTGGTAGCCCAAGGGCAGCAGGAAGGTCGTGAGGGTCATCTGGCGGGTCATGCGATGCCTTTCGGGTACTTGGGGTCAAGGGAGAATTGCGGCTTTCACTGGTAGTCAGCCACACAATCCCGATCGCGTTCTGCCAGGGCAGCCCACGTAGTCATAGTGAAATGCGGAAATCC
This sequence comes from Pseudarthrobacter sp. MEB009, assembly GCF_030208875.1. Taxonomy (NCBI): domain Bacteria; kingdom Bacillati; phylum Actinomycetota; class Actinomycetes; order Micrococcales; family Micrococcaceae; genus Pseudarthrobacter; species Pseudarthrobacter sp. MEB009. The sequence continues at coordinate 93,065 of NZ_JARVTC010000015.1, read as the reverse complement.
GCTCTAGAGATCCGTAGCAAACAATCCGGGTGGGGATATCGGCCTCTGCCGTTCGGTGACGACTTTGACATTGACGCTCCATCCATTTTGGCAACTTCACTGCGGCGCCTTACTGGCCCGGCTCGATCGTCTTCGGCGGCTCCACTTTGTGCTGGAGATCACGCTAACACCGCTTCGCAAAGTAGTCAATCAGTGAACTACTTTCAGAGAAAAGTCCGCCGAGAGCCTTGCTTTTACTGGAGAATGAACCCAAGATGGTAGCAAATAGCTGAACTAGTTCCACAGATCGAGGGTTCTAATCTGGGAGCAGACCTCCTCATCGGGGCAGAGAGAGTGCAAATGAGCGAAACAGTCGAATCTCCGGACCTTGCGACGGTTAACCAGGCCGGGGACCGCTTTGGCACGTTCCTTGATCGTGCTCGGAGCCGCGCCCGTGACGAATTCGCCGATGCAAGATTGGAGGACGCCGCCGCAATCGGTTTGCTGCTTCGCCGCGTCAATCGCCTCATGTTAAACGACGCGGAGGATGAGGTATTGCGGCCAGCAGCTCTCTCCTGGACCGAGTTCAGGGTCTGCTTCTCGCTATGGATAGCGGGTCCGCAGCAGCCGCACGAAGTTGCAACCTCTACAGCTATGAGCCGGGCCTCAGTCTCATCCACGATGAAGACGCTTAAGAAGAAAGAGCTGGTCACGACGCGCGATTCCAAGACCGACCTGCGATCGATCGTTATGACCCTAACCCCAACCGGTAGCGAGTTGGTAAGCCACGCGCACGCCAGGCATCTCGCTCTCATCGACGAGTGGCTCAACCCCCTCTCCGCACCCGAGCGGATGGTTTTGCAAGGACTCCTCGGCCAGATCATGCTCGGGCCGCGCGCCCGGCCCTATGCCGACGGACATGCCGTGAACAGCTGACCGCGACGAAACTCCTCAAATACACGAAAGGCCATTCATGCCAGTGAACCTCCCGCAGCTTCCTCCCATCGATGACGTCGCATTTCGCAACGTCATCGGCCACTTCGCCTCCGGCGTAACCATCATCACCACCACCGAAGGTGACCAGCTTTTCGGTACTACAGTCTCGGCCTTCAGTTCACTTTCAGTTGACCCGCCGATGGTACTCGTCTGCTTGAACCAATCGAGCAGCACGCACGATGCACTCCTGAGCACCGGGAAGTTCGCTGCGAATGTGCTATCGTCCGCCCAAGGCGAGTTGGCAGTACGATTTGCCCGTCCGCTTGATAATCGTTTTGAGGGGCTTCGGCTTGAGACCGGGGCTGCAGGCCAGCCACTGCTTCCCGGTCGGCTCGCAGGTATGGAATGTGCCGTGGAAGAGACGCACATCGGGGGTACCCATACCGTCTTCTTCGGGCGGGTGCTTAGCGCGGAAGCCCACCTCGGTGAGCCACTCGCCTACTACCGCGGACAGTTCGGGGAGTTCCATGAGACCCGTGAACGTCATGCATTCCTGGCTGCTCGCCGCTGGATCCTGCAGCGCGCGGTGACAGTGGGCAGTGAGGTCGACCTCGAACACATGGCATCAGACTTTGGCATCACGACGACTACCGTCTACAACACGCTGATGCGGCTGACCGCAGCAGGGCTGGTGGACAAAAACGAGGCCGATGGTTCCTTCACCGTCACACCGCTAACGGCAGATGCAGTGGATGGCGTGTATCGCACCCGTTATGCGCTTGAGAGCGGCGTGATCGATAAATACCTTAGCGACGCAAGTGATGACGAGATCGCATCGCTCGTACTGAACGCCCAGAATCTTGCCGCGATGCCGCTGGAAACCAGCGGTGACCTGGAGGCTTTCCTCGAGCTGAACCTTGACTTCCACGCTGCGGTCGTCGGGCTGGCGCACTCACGCGACCTGGTCGACCGCTTCCGGGAGTGCAGCCTCGCTGCGGCTTGGCTGGGAACCTACGACGACAAACTTTGGCAGGAGCGCCGCGGCCACAATCTGCTGGCATCCTATGTGCGCGCCCTAAGCGAACGCGACGTGGACGCTGCAAAGGGACTTTTACGTGAGCAGAACGATCTCGTCCGCGGTGCCGTCCGCAGCGCTGTACACGCTTGGGGCGGAGTGTTCTAAATGGCTACTGCCCTTTCCGTCTCAACGCACTTGTAAGGAAAACCGCCAATGGAACCGGACCTCAGAATACAAAGCAAGCACGGTCCCGAAGATAGCCACGAGCTTTTAGGACGAATTGTGAAGGTCATGGAAGCGGGCACCATGGTCCGGGTGGGACGCGTTGAATGCGTGAGCGCGAACGGAGACTTGATCTGGATTGAGGCTTCAGGTTGTGAACCCAGGGCCCTCTACGGCCTGGCGCTTGGCCACAGCGTTGTTCCCGTGGAGTAACAACGTGAGCACGGATGGCGTCACCGCCGGTAGCAGAGCAGGCTGCTATGCAGATGCTTCTCCTCGACAGCGTGATAGTCGTGTGATATCGGAAGCAATCGATTCACAAGGAGAGCATGGATGTCCTGTCGAAGACCTTCAGCCCGGCGAGTATATCCAAGCCTGGCACAACGGGAAGATCTATCACTCCGGAAGCGTCGTTAGGACATTTCCTTCATTGGGGCTGGTCAACCTTTTGAGCCCGGACGAGACCAGAGTGCGTCTCATCGATGCGGAGGTATTTTTCATCATCAAGACCCACGGACAGGTACTCGTGGAGCTCTGATGGGGTCTCCGACGAACCTTAGAGAGAACCAACGGCAGTCCAATATTGACATTTCCAATAAAGGGCCGTCCGGGCAGGCATCGTCGACGCGTATGGCCTGCTTCGGAGCCCCTGACGAATCGAAGGAACCGGATCACACATGACCTCCGCCGATATAGCAAAAGCCGCATCTGCCGCCCCTCTTGCCGCCACCCTACAAAGCCGTATGCCAGCCGAATGGGAAACGCATGACCGGACCTGGATGGCCTTCCCTCCAGCCAACGCCACCTTCGGCGCTAAGGGAAGCCCAACCTTGGAGCGCGCCCGCACCGCTTGGGCCACCGTAGCGCAAACGATCGCCAGGTATGAGCCGGTGACCGTCCTGGCTGACCCCGGCGACTTGGACGCGGCCAGAACTTGGCTTGGTGGTGGTATCACCGTCATCGAAGTGCCCTTGGATGACGCGTGGCTAAGGGACAGCGGCCCCACTTACACGCACCAAGCAGATGGGTCCCTGTCGGCCGTCGACTGGGTCTTCAACGGCTGGGGAGCCCAAGCCTGGGCTTCGTGGGGCAACGACCAGAACGTGGCCCGCGCTGTAGCGTCCGCAGCCTCGATACCGGTCAAGCGGAGTTCCTTGGTGAATGAGGGCGGCGGTTTCCACGTAGACGGTCAGGCAACCGTTCTGTTGACCGAAACCGTTCAGCTCGATCCGGGCCGCAATCCTGGCGCAACCAAGGAAAGCGTCGAAGACGAGATTCATGCGGCGCTGGGTACCACCAAAGCCATTTGGCTGCCAAGAGGACTCACTCGTGACTACGACGAGTTCGGCACCCGCGGCCATGTTGACATCGTGGCGGCATTCGCGGGCCCGGGCACTATACTGCTACATCGCCAAGATGACCCTACACATCCCGACTACGCTGTCTACCTACAAGTCAAGTCCGTCCTGGAACGCGAGATTGATGCTCAGGGTCGTCCGCTGCGCCTTGTTGACGTTCCAGCCCCTACCTCGCTCAGAGATGAAGAAGGCTACGTCGATTGGTCGTACATCAACCACTACGTTGCCAACAACGTCGTCATCCTTTGCGCTTTCGATGACCCAAATGATGCCATTGCGCAAGGGATTTTGGAACGCGCCTACCCTGGCAGGACGGTGGAACTGGTGGATGCCCGGGACATTTTCGCCTTCGGCGGCGGAATCCACTGCATTACCCAGCAACAGCCCGCGCCGGCTTCGGGCAACGGGAAGCGAACACGGCATGAGCGCTCAACGTCGTAGAGGCAACCATCACTCTGCTGCGGTCGGCGTCGAAAGCAGGTGAAATCACTAACGAGCAACTGGTGCGCCGGTACCTGCAGCGGATCGAAGAATTTGATTCGTCCGGGATGTTCCTCTACGCACTGGTGGTGATCAGCCCTGATGCGATCAAAGAGGCGACCGCCTCCGGTAGACGGCGAGCAATGCAAGCGGTGCTTGGGCCCTTAGACACAATCCATTTGGTAGTCCGCCCCGCATTGAGCACGACGCCGTTAGGGTCCGCTCCATGCACCCGCCCACCTCCGGCAGGCGCCCCTCGACGCTCGTAAGAGTTAGTGCCGAGCGAGTGGTCGTGCACCGCCCCTCCGGACAACAACCAATGTGACGATGACAGCCCGAGCGGCTTTGCCACGACTCGCAGGGGCAGGGGTTGCCAGCCCCTCGCATGGGCACGTGCGGATGAGGCATGGCTCAGGGCCACCACGGCTCGCCGTAGTACTCGCCTGAAATTGGGCTGATGTTGGCTGGGATATGCATCTGCGCCGGGATTTCTTGGGCTCGTTGGAGGGCGTTCTTGGCCACCAGGTAAAGAGCTGCCGCGGAAGCCGACCGGGGAATGCGCAAGGCAGACCTGCACCGGAGGTCCGCCGGAAGTTAGGAGCCAATCGGCTTGTTGCAGTCAGGAAGCACCATCTAATGAATCAACGAGTTTCAGGCCGCGTCGGGCCCACTCTATTTCCGTCTCAGCGCGGGCGATCAGACCCTCATAGGTGAAGATCTTGTAAGCGGTGGTGCGCCGCCGGTCCGCTTCCGGGGTCACGGCGAGGCGTTTGCTCAGCATCACATTCGTGCCCGTCCGCAGTTCATTGATCATGCCCTCCCACTGTCGCCTGCGGAGAGTGTGGTAGTAGATGTGGGCCTGCATGTGCGCCCTCGCAGACTCCGGGTCGGCCCATTCCAGATAAGCCGCCTTCAGGTGCACCGGATCCCGCTCACGGGAGTACTCCAACGGTGTGTTCATCCACGCCCGGAACGCTGCAATGCCGGACTCCGTTATCCGATACCGCGTCTTCTTGCTGTTCGGACCCCAGGGTATTTCTTCCGCGGCCAGGAGCTCGCCCTTTTCCATCCGCCTCAGCTCCGGGTAAATCTGCGAATCCGGGGCATGCCACACATACGCAACTGATGATTCGAAGCGTTTTGACAGGTCGTAACCCGTCATCGGCTCCACCGACAGCAGCGCCAACAGTGCGTACCGGAGACTCACAGAATGACCCTCTTTTCCTTCAACTCTAGTCAATAACTATATCCATAGATAGTCTGGAATCAAACGCACTAACTATGCCGATAGTTATCTAAGTGGGACAGTCCATCGTTCCCTAGCAACCCTTCGGCGCCATTGTCGACGCCCACTGTGTATGAAGGAAAACCATGACTGCTGCCAATACCCAGAGCTCCACAACCAATAAAGTTCTCGGCTATCCCTTGAACGTCTGGTACGTCGCCGCCTGGGACAAGGAAGTGACCCGTCAACCAATGTCGCGGAAAGTCGCCGGCCGCTCGCTGGCGCTTTATCGCACAGAGGACGGCAAGGCAGTGGCCCTTGCCGACGCCTGTTGGCACAGGCTCGCGCCGCTGTCCCTCGGCAAGACCCTCGGCAAGGACCAGATCCAGTGTCCCTACCACGGCATCGTGTACAACTCGGCTGGACGCTGCGTCTCCATGCCAGCGCAGGAGACCATCAACCCCAGCGCAACGGTTCCGTCGTTTCCCGTCGTCGAGCGCCACCGCTACGTGTGGGTTTGGCTCGGTGACCCAACCAAGGCCGACGCCGGGCTGGTGCCCGACATGCACCAGTTGGATTCATCGGCGTGGGCAGGCGACGGCGAAACCATTTACGCGCCGTGCAATTTCCAGCTGGTGCTGGACAACCTGATGGATCTCACCCACGAGGAATTTATTCATTCCTCTTCCATCGGACAGGACGAGCTGAGCGAATCGGACTTCGTTGTTACCCACGATGACAGCACCGTCACCGTTGCACGCTGGATGTTCAATATTGATGCTCCTCCGTTCTGGCTCAAAAATATGCGCGACAAATTCCCAGGCTTCGAAGGCAAAGTCGACAGGTGGCAAATCATCACCTACCGATCCCCGTCAGTGATCAACATCGATGTTGGAGTCGCCAAAGCAGGGTCAGGAGCATTTGAGGGTAACCGCAGCCAGGGCGTAAACGGCTTCGTGATGAATGCCATCACCCCTGAAAGCGAGAAATCCTGCCACTATTTCTGGGCATTCATGCGCAATTATCGCCTCGACAGCCAACTGATCACGACTCAGTTGCGGCAGGGAGTCCATGGTGTGTTCGGTGAGGACGAAGCCATGCTTAAGGCCCAACAGGCTGCCATTGATGCCAACCCGGACTACGAGTTCTACAACTTGAACATCGATTCCGGCGGCATGTGGGTTCGGCGCCTGATCGAGCGACAGCTGCAATCCGAAGGCCGTCTGGTTTCCCTCGCCTAGAGCGGGACAGACAGAACTAAAAAGGTGAAATTGACATGGCAGCAACAAACATAGAGGTCTGGCAACGGGGAACAGTTGTTGAGGTCCAGAAGATCGCCACCAACATCCAACGGATCGTACTCGCGTCGGATCTTCCCAAAAAAGCAGAACCTGGCACACATGTTGACGTGAGGGTCCGCATTGAGGGGCACGAGGACACGAGGTCCTACTCAGTCGTCGAGTCAAGCGAGGACGGCACGCACCTCGTCATTAGTGTTCTGAAGGTTCCCCTGTCCCGGGGCGGATCGATCTTCATGCACAACCTCAAAGCGGGCGATGTGCTTGAATTCACGCAGCCGTTGCAGAACTTCCCACTCCGAGTCGGTGCCGAACGCTACATCTTGTTGGCAGGTGGCATAGGCATCACTGCGATGACCAATATGGCCAAAGTCCTGAGGAACCTGAGCTTGGACTACACCTTGGTCTATGCCGGCCGCAGCCGCGCGGCGATGGCCTATGTGGAGGAGCTACGGCAGCTCCACGGCGAGAAGCTGGCCGTCCACATCGATGACGAGGGAACGCCGCTGAACGTAAACGAACTCGTTGCAGGCGCCACGGACGATACCGAACTGTACATGTGCGGGCCCATCCGTCTCATGGACGCCGTCCGCCGTACCTGGATCGAACGCGAACTCAGCTACCCCAACCTGCGCTACGAAACATTTGGCAACAGCGGCTGGCACGACCCGGAGGAATTCATCGTTCGGGTTCCGAATCTGGGACTGGAAGTTACGGTGGGACAGGAACGCTCCATGCTCGAAGCTCTCGAGGATGCCGGCGCGGATATGATGTTCGATTGCCGGAAAGGCGAATGTGGACTTTGTGAGGTAAGAATCCTCAAGCTTGACGGGGCCATCGACCACCGCGATGTCTTTTACAGCGCCCGCCAGCGGGCCGCCACCGAGAAGATGACATGCTGCGTGTCACGGGCAGTCACCTCACGAAAAGGCCTGATGGCCAGCGCCTCCCTCCCCGGCCCCGCGGTGGTGACCGTAGAGATTTCCTGACCATAGCGAATGTAGCCCAACGCGGAATGCCCGAGACACAGCGCGTCCTGCCGTCGGCATTCCGCTGCAGGATCGGACCCAGGGGGAGCAAGAGAACAGGACCTGCAACGAAAGTGGTGTGGTGCCATTAAACGGCTCATCCTCAGGAACCGTAATGCGGGCGACCCCGCCTGGCCTCTCCGCCACTGGAGTTGAAGGCTGTGCCTCAGCGGTTGAAGGCTACGCGCGCCAGCAGCTCGCGCAGTGTTTCCTGCTCCGCCGCGTTCAGCTGATCCAGTGCTATGGATGCACCCTGTGCGGTGACCAGACGCGCCTTCCTGTACAACTCGTGCCCGGCGGATGTTCCCGCAATAATCTTGGAACGTCGATCCTTGGGATCGGCGCGGCGCTCGACGAGTCCGCGGCTCTCCAGGTGATCGACCAGAGGCACAATCTGACTGGGTTCCAGGGAGAGGAAGTCAGCCAGTTCCCGTTGCGTGGGAGCGAGACCGCTGCAGGACAGGGACAGCACCGAGTAGGAACGGACCTTCAGCCCCAATGGCTCCAGCAGCTCATTGGCCCTCGCGACGCCCAACGCGCGGGTTCGTGCCGTCAAAAATTCGATTTCACCTGCCAGTTCACACGAGAGGAAACGATCAATCGGGTCGGTGCTCGTACTGCTTTTGCTTACCAAGTCAGTGCCTCGAGAAGTAGATAATAAAATTAATCATTGATTTTTTTAAGAGTTTAAGTTCTTATGTACCAAGCAAGGTTCCCACGATGCTTTGGTGGGAACAACACCACTTTGAAGGAGCGGACATGTCACTGGCAGGAAAAGTAGCGGTAGTCACCGGTAGCGGGCGTGGCCTCGGTCTGAGCTATGCCCAGGAGCTGGCCCGCCTGGGTGCCGCCGTGGTTATCAACGACGTCGACGCCGATGTCGCGGCAAAGGCTGTGGACTCGATCGTTGGCACGGGCGGCAACGCCGTAGCCGTGGTGGCGCCGGTTGGCTCCAGCGAAACCGCCAAGGCACTGGTTGCGGCAGCCACCCGGAACTTCGGCCGACTGGATATCCTTGTCACCAACGCCGGAGTGCTGCGTGACAAGTCCATCCTGAAGATGACCGACGAGGACTTCGATCTCGTCATAGACGTACACCTGCGTGGCACCTTCACGTGCGTTCGCGAAGTGTTCGGCTACTTCAAGGAAAACGGCGTCGCCGGGCGCATTATCACCATCGGTTCGCCCACGGGCCAGCGCGGAAACTTTGGCCAAACCAATTACGCAGCTGCCAAATCCGGCATCGTGGGGATGGTGCGCACTTGGGCGCTGGAGATGAAGCGCACGGGAGTCACCGTTAACGCGGTCATCCCGGTCGCGGCCACCGCCATGACCAAGACTGTCCCCTTCTTCGCCAAGGCCGTGGAGGCCGACGAGCGCGGCGAGGCAATGCCAGATTTCTTCCGCAAGGATCTGGGCTTCGGCACCGCCGACGATGTCGCCGGGCTGATCGCGTTCCTGGCCTCGGAGGAAGCGGGCAAGATCACCGGTCAGGCCATCGGTGCCGGCGGAGACCGCTTGCAGCTGTGGAGCCACCCGGACGCCATTATTTCTGAGTTTCATGACGGCGGCTGGGACTACTACACCCTGCAGGACCAGTTCGATGCACTCTTCGGCGACAAGCTGCAGTCAGTAGGCGAGTCCTTCCCCGAGCTTCCGGCCGAGCTGCAAACCGAAGCGGCAGCAAAGTAGCAAGGAAACGCACGCCATGAGCGTCCGCTACGAATCCGGGATCGACCCCGGGTCGATCACCGCGATTGACATGCATGTCCATGTTGAGGTCGACGACTGCGGTCACAAGGCCATGCCTGAGGACCTCTTCGAGGCATCGGCCGCCTACTTCAAGTCCGAGGAGCGCACTCCCTCAGTGGACAGGATCGCCGAGGTCTACCGTGAGGCGAGGATGGCCGCGGTCCTGTTCACCGTCGATGCACGCACCGCGCTGGGACATGAACCGAACTCGATCGATGACCTGGTTGCCGGGGCGGCGCGCAACAACGACGTGCTGATCCCCTTCGGCTCGGTTGATCCGCGCACCGGTCGGGCCGCCGTCGCCGAGGCCCGCCGTCAAGCCCAACAGCTCGGCGTGCGTGGCTTCAAGTTCCACCCCTCGCTGCAAGGCTTCGACCCCTCCAGCGAAGAGTTCTACCCGCTCTGGATTGCACTCGAGGAACTCGGGCTGCCATGCATTTTCCACACCGGACAGAATGGCATGGGTGCCGGGCTACCCGGAGGACGCGGCATCAAGCTGCGCTACTCCAACCCACTGCTCCTTGACGACGTGGCAGCCGACTTTCCGGGCCTAACGATCATCATGGCGCACCCCTCGATGCCCTGGCAGAACGAGGCCAATTCGATCGCCACGCACAAGGCGAACGTGTACATCGACCTTTCCGGCTGGAGCCCGAAGTACTTCCCGGCCTCGCTGGTGAAGATGAGCAACAACGTACTGGCCACCAAGGTGCTCTTCGGAACCGATTACCCGCTGATCACCCCTGAAAAGTGGCTCGGCGCCTTTGCCGAGCTGCCGCTCAAGGACGAGATACGCCCGCTGATCCTGAAGGATAACGCGGTCCGGGTCCTGGGACTGAACTCTACATGACCGGCTGCGCCGGGAGTGAAGCTGGGCAGGGCCGAGAGCAAAACCAGCCTGCGGATCATGCAGGAGAACCTGCCCGGTAGCTCACCAAGGTCACCGCGTCCCTTGCCACGTTAGGCCAGCCTCACCCAGGCGCAAGACAAAGGCATCTACGTGGACGAGAACTCAGCGATGGCCAAAACATTGACCGCGCGGATGCTGCGGGAGACCGCCGCGCTGGCCCGGGAAGCCTGCGGGGGCAACGAGCTAAACGCGTTGATTCTAGGACACGCCACCGCCGTCGGGGCTTTCCGCTAGACGGAAGCCTCGGCGCTACCAGCGATACCCAAACCACCATTATCTATTGAAGGAGGACCCTTCATGGGCCAGACAGTTCTTTCCTACGAGCAGCTCGCAACCGCCGCTGGCACCGACCTGGGTTACAGCGAGTTCAGGATGGTCACTCAGGACCAGGTCAATACGTTTGCCGATGCGACAGACGACCACCAGTGGATCCATACCGACCCGGAGAAAGCCAAAGAGGGCCCGTTCGGTGGGCCGATCGCCCACGGCTACCTCTCGCTAAGCCTGCAAATCGCATTCTGGTCCGAGCTTTTCGATGTCACCGGTGTGAGCACCCGGGTCAACTACGGCCTGGACAAAGTCCGCTTTCCATCACCGGTGCCGGTCGGCGCACAGATCCGCATGAAGGCACAGATCGCAGAAGTCGAAGAGGTCAAGGGCGGCTACCAGATCGCCGTCGACCAGGTCGTCGAGGTCGACGGCGCCCCGAAGCCCGCCGTCGTCTCGCGCGGCATCTACCGCTTCTACGCCTAAGACCTGTGATGTTGAACCAAGGATTGGGAAGCTGGATCCACAAACGCCGGGTCAAGTCCCGAGGGCACACCGCCATCACCGACGGCTCCTTGACCCTGACATACGAGCAACTGGCCGAGCGCATTGACCGGTTGTCCAACGCCCTGACGGGACACGGCGTCAAACGCGGGGACCGGGTGGCCTATCTGGGCAACAACCACCCCGCGTTCCTTGAAACGCTCTTCGCCTGCGGAGGCATCGGCGCGGTCTTTGTTCCCCTCAACACCCGCTTGGCCCCGCAGGAAGTGGCATTCGCCCTTGAGGATTCCGGAACGAACCTACTCATTAATGCCCGGCAGTGCGACGACCTGGCCCTGGCGGCCAGCACCGTGGCGCGCATAGCGGGTCGACTCGTCGTGGAATCAGGGCCCAACGTCGGGTCCTATGAGAAGGCGATCCGCGCGGCCTCGGCAGAGCACCAGGAGTGTGCCGTTTCGCTAAACGACACGTGCATGATCCTCTACACCTCCGGAACCACAGGGAACCCCAAGGGCGCCATCCTGACCCATGGGAACCTGACATGGAATGCCTTGAACGTGCTGGTCGACTACGACGTCACCAGCACGCAGGTGGCGCTGATGATTGCCCCGATGTTCCACGCCGCTTCCCTGGGCATGGGTGCGCTGCCGACGCTGCTCAAGGGAGGCACCTTGGTCCTGCAGGACAGGTTCGAACCTGCAGCCGTCCTGGCTGCCATTGAACACCACGGCATCACCACGCTTTCCGGGGTGCCCACGACTTACCAAATGCTGAGCGAAGATCCGAACTGGCATTCCACCGATCTTTCCTCGATCCGCATGCTCACCTGCGGCGGATCGGCGGTCCCCATGCGCGTGCTCGACGCCTACGAGGCTCGTGGACTGTCGTTCTCCGGCGGATACGGCATGACCGAAACTTCCCCGGGCGCCACATCGCTTCAACCCCGTTACTCCCGGGAGAAGGCAGGGTCGGCCGGGCTTCCGCACTTTTTCACCGATATCCGAATTGTTAACGCCGAAGGCCGGGACGCAGTTGGAAATGAGGTCGGGGAGATACTCATCCAGGGCCCCAACGTCATCCCCGGATACTGGAACAGGCTCGACGCCACGGCGAGTTCCTTTCAAGACGGAAGCTGGCTCAAGTCCGGCGACATGGGCTACGTCGATGACCAGGGGTTCTTATACATCGCCGACAGGATCAAGGACATGATCATTTCCGGCGGGGAAAACATATACGCCGCCCAGGTCGAGCAGGCCATCATGGAACTGCCTTCAGTGGCCTCCGTAGCGGTCATTGGGGTCCCCGACGAGAAGTGGGGTGAGTCCGTTCACGCCGTTATCGTTCCCTCCGAGGGACGCTCTGTCACCAGGGAAGACATCGTCGCGCACCTGGACGGAAAACTGGCGCGGTACAAGATCCCGCGGACTGTCGATATCGTCCAGGATCTGCCTCGCACGGCCAGCGGAAAAATCCGCAAGACCGAGCTGCGCGAGACTTACCGCAGGAGCACCCTGGCATAGCACAGTACCCAAGTGACTGCCACGGGCAAGCTGCCTGCGATCGCCGCATGTATTTGCAATTTCGGCGCGTCGATGCGCTACCCAAGAGCACGTGCAGCGGATGCCGCATGTCCCGACGCCGCCGTGACCGTCACGCGGATCCCCTCAGACGGGATCCGCGTTTAGCGTGCACCCTGGGTGAGCGCCAGGTTCGCCCCGAAGGATCCTCCTCGATGATCATCGACATGGGATCATCGGAACCGGGCAGCACCGACGCACTCGCGGAAGAAGCTGATACAGGGGCATCGCCTACGTCGACGCCCCAGTCTCAGGTGGTGTGGCGCGTGCCATCACCGGTGAGCTAGCCATCATGGCCGGTGGGACAACAGAGGCGTTCGATGCCGCCTCACCGCATCTGCAACCCATGGGTTCCAACATCGTGCACGTGGGAAAGACAGGGACCGGTCATGCCGCCAAGGCGCTGAACAATCTGCTTTCGGCGGCCAACCTGTCCGCTGCGGCAGAAAACCTCTGCGCCGCCGCGGCAGTAGGCAGCAAGCCCGAAAACATGGTCAAAATCATCAATGGCTCCACCGGACGCAGCCAGGCAACCGAGGTCAAATACCCCCGCCATATCCTCACCCGAAAGTTCGACTCGGGATTCGCCATGGATCTCATGCTCAAGGACCTTCGCATCGCCCGCAGCATCTTCTCCGACCATTCGATCGAAGCCCCCGTTGTCCTTGCGGCCGAAGCAACGGCTCAGACTGCGCGCGGCCACCTGGAAGCAAAGAGCCCGGATCACACCGAACTCGTTAGGCACTACGAACGCGCCAACGGGATGCTTCTGCGGGAAACCGAATCCCCGCTCACAGCGCACCCTGGACCGCAAATCCAAAGAACTGATCTTCATCGTCAGCCTCACCGTGATGCGGGCCGCCAAGGGCCACATCCAAAGCCACATCCGTGTAGCCCTGGACCTGGGACTGACATCGACAGAGATCCTCGAAGCCATCGAAATCTTGCTGCCAGAGGCCGGCATTGTTGCCTTCCAGGCAGGCTTGGAAGCATGGCGTGAAGTCGTTGGCGTGGACGGCATCGAACCCACAGTCCAGGTACACAATGCGGCAGCGGCGCCTCCTAGCGGCCGTTCAGCCATAGCCCAGTGGTTGTCCCTGCCTGTTCCGGCCGGGACAACCAGCCGGCGTTCAACCGTTTCATCCGAGAAAGAAATTACACGTACCCGACACTACTTTTGAGGTGGTGGCAACCTACAAAACTACCCCCGGCTCCGAAAACGATGTATTGGCCCACTTGCGGCGCCTTGCCGAAGCCAGCAGGCAGAAGGACGGGAACTGCAGTTCTTACTTTTTCCATGTTGTTCAGCAAGAATGGAGCCATGCCACGGATCACGCAGCCTCACGACGACGCCTGGTCGCCAGACGTTGAAGACGCTGTGGCTACGTTCGGGAACCGCTCACGGAATGAGATTCTGAGGTTCCTGACGGCTAACGGTCCTGCGTCCAGAGGGGACATTGTCGCAGCGGTCAGCGCCGGTGAGCCCAGGGTCGCTAAACACCTCATAGCCCTTGAACAGGTCGGCGCCATTGAGGTCGATGTGGAGGCCGGACGGCGCCACGGCCGCTCTCCTCGCTACTCAGCCAATCCTGCCCGCATCAAGGAGTTGCTGGACGCCCATCTCCGGTATGTCTTGGAGGAGTAGCCGCGGCACTCTCCCCATTCGGGTGCAAGCCGATGTCTTTGTTCAGGTACTCGGAGATTGCACGAAGCGTCTCCGGCGAGACGTCCCCGAGCGTCCTAGCAGCGAATGACTTCACCCGGGCTGCCCTCAGGGACTTCACAAACTCCAGCTGCGAGTCGATGCGTTCGGGAACGTCGCCTTCGACGCCGTTCAGCAAATAGGAGGGATCAACGTCGAACATCTCGCAGATAGCGGCAAGCAGCTGCGGATCGCTGACCAGGCGGCCTGTTCCATCCTTCATGTAGAACCATCTTGCTCGAGAGATCTTGATTCCTCGAGACCGGAGTCCGGCCTCAATCTCCCTGAAAGTGACGGGCAAACCCCTCTCGGCTACAACGACGTCGAGGAGCAGGTTTAACCGGCGGGCAAGTGTCGCCTGTGGTGACAACTCGCCGTTGCGGCTAGCGTCCTTTGCTGGCATGCTCCACTGCCTCGTTCCAATAGAAATACTGCTGCGTTGCCCTCAGTATTCCGCGAGCGCCGTGACTAAACAATCAACCCCACCTTGAATCTACTCCGCTGCTTGCATGAGGCGTATCCTGTTGCTGTAGACCCGTCTACAGCAACCATCCGCCATATACCTGAGCCGTGGTTTGAATGTCCACATCCATCCTGATGAACAGAACACGGAGCCAGATCCTTCGCTTCCTCATCAGAAGTGGGCCATCAACCCTTGGCGTCTTGGCATCAGGAATTCACGCTTCTCGAAGGACGGTTCGGCGTCATCTCCTCGTCCTTGAGTCGGCTGGCTACATTCAGGCTTTGGCGGACGAGCGTTACTCCGCTCACGCCTCATTCGTCGAGTGTCAGCTCATTGACCTAGCGGCCCAGTACTCACCGCAAGTGCCTCCTACGCCTGCGCGCCCGCTTGTTCAGGACTAGCGCCGGCTAGCGGGAGGCCGTGGAACCACTCCTCGACCGATCGCTCCCACTTTTCGGGGTGGACATTCCACTCAAGAGCGTGGCCCACAGATTCAAACTCCACCAATCTGACTAGGTCCGGCCTGAGACTGGCAGCTTTCTTGGATGCTTCGAAGGGCGTTGTGTCATCCCTCTTTCCGTGGAGTACGAGGATCGGCTTGTCCAGTTCAGTTGCTCGCGCCAACCAGTCCAGGGAATCGAGACATATGGGTTCAGCAAGGCCGGTCACCCACCGGAGGGCTTTGGATCGAAGAATGGTGAAACCCAGCTGCACAAATGGACGAGGAAGTCCCGCCGCCCTGCCGTTCGCTGCCAGGGTCGTTCGCCAGTCGAAAACTGGCGCGTCGAGAACCATCCCAGCTACTCGCGAGGAATTCGGCGACAGGGCCGCTGTTTGAAGGGCGATGGAAGCGCCCAGTGACCACCCAAAAAGGACAATGCGTTCAGCGCCATTGGAAATGGCGTAGTTGATGCCGGCCTCGACGTCGCGCCACTCGGTCTGGCCGAGTCCGTAGCGGCCATCGTACGACGGCGGTGCGTCGCCGTCGTTGCGGAACGAGACTACCAGCGACGTCAGTCCCAGACGCCTTGCGACCGGTATGCCGCGAAGAGTGCCTGCCCGCTTACCGCCCATACCGTGGATATGGACAGCCCACGTTCTAGGAGCTGCGACAGCGGTGGACGGGTCAAATCTCCAGGCCGGGGCGACACCATTGGCGACTGGAATCTCTACGTCTTGGTACGGCAGACCAAGTTGCTCCGGTTTCGAGTAAATGTACCCACTCCAGATACCTGCCGCGGCCTGTTGGATGTCCCCGGAGTCCACTCGTTCAACCACGCGGATTACGGCCCGTCGCTCGGGGTGGGACTCAACGACCGGACCGAGGCATGCGTGGCCTGTCCCCTGCTGAAACCAAAAGCTGTATCGTCCCGCCGCTCTCGTTTGTTTCGAAGCGGGAAGTTCGATTTCCAGCGATCCGTCTCCATTGGTGTGCACGGCCAGAACATCCAGATACTCACGACGGCTGTCTTTAGGCACTACAACTTGACGGGCGAAGTACGCTGCACCGGCGACGCCTGCAAGCAAAGCTACGGCGGAAGCAATAACTCCAACTCCCAAAGCCCTACGACTGGTTGCTGCCGGCATCGTCCGCCCCCTGGGCCCTCTGGCGTTCGTCGATCACTTGGCGGAGCTTCATCAGGGTTTCCGGAGAGATACCCTGCAACTGACGAGCGGCGAAGTTCCGCACACGTGACTCACGCAGGGCACGAAGAAGTTCCAGCTGAGCCTCTACAAGCTTTGGTATCTCGCCGACATCATCCAAGAGGTAGTGACGGTCCACTCCAAAGAACTCTGCCAGGTTACGAAGCAGCACCGGATCTGTTGCCAGGGAGCTATCTCCACTTCTCATGTAGGCCCAGCGGGAGCGGGAAAGTGGCGTTCCACGCTTGATCATGTGCCTGTTGATCTCGGGGTAAGTCAATGCTTCCGATCCCTCAGCCTCATAGAGGTCAAGAAGGAGGTTGAGCTTTCGTGCCAATCTGATCTGAGGGGTTTCGGACGAACCGTCATCATCCGTCATATCGCGCGTTCCCCCTTCCGCCTGCGAACTGAACCTTGACGCACGAAAGCTCCCGCCAGATAGTTCTCAACAGCGTTCAAGACCTTGAGGTCGTGAATGTCCAAGGAGCTGCCTAATCCGGGCTCAATTAGGAGTGCGTCCTGTACTTCAACAAGCATCCTATGGAGTCTTTGGGCCCGGTCCTGTTGCGTGATCATCTCAGTGCCTCGCACGAGCCGAACGTCTTGCCGTTTCTTGGTCGTCTTTTCCCAGATTCTCGTGAGGTCGCTAACGAGCTCCACTTCTGTCGCGGATTGCTTACGGCGGAGAACTCGACGCGCCACAGGCGGGATGGCCAGACCTACGCACAAGAAAACCATGGCAGCAACGAATGCCGCATCATAAATAGTCGAGACAGAACGCATAGCATTCAAGCGGCCCTGCAGGTGCAGAACGTCCATCACCAGGACCAGGATTACCAGGAAAACGGCAAAGGCACAGCCAACTCCGATGAGAGTGAACGATGCGCGGAAGTACGGCCTAAACATGTCTCCGCGGAACCGGAAACATGTAATGCCGGTAACACTTACCACGAAGCCTATGTACAGGAACTGGACGGATGAATAGAAGGCGGCAGGCCACTGATCCCCGTAATCCGCCATGAAACGAGTGGAACTTCCCTGAGTGACGATGGCACTGAAGCTGGCTGCAAGGCCAACGATCACCCCGGCCAAGAGAATCATGCCGCCACCGTCTCGTTTCTCGGCCGTTCCGTCGGGCGTTGCCGCCCGAATGATTGCTCTCGAGAGGAAGTAGATTCCAACGACCATGGCTACATTCGCGGCGAGGTCAACAAAGTTTCGACCGCCCAATAAGGAATCGACGCCTACATAGACCTGATCGATATTCAGCGTCAGCGCGACTGAAATCGTGATGGCGGCCGTCAGCACGCTCTGATCGCGGCGAACCCGGATTCCAGGGAGTAGACAAATGACGAGCAGCCAGATCAAAATTGCGGCCGCAACCTGGATCATTCAAAAACCCTCTCGAACGATCTGGGTTCCCTGGCGCTGTTCCTGATTGCTGCTGCGAAGAGATCCGCGAGCGATTCCGCAGCGGCCTCCAAGTCATCAGCGAAGCTGCTCCTGGCAAGGACGCGTGAGACGAGACCCGCGGAAAGGTTCGGGAACAGAACTTTCATGTAGTCGGCAGGCACGACCAACTCGTCGTGCCTCAAGACCATGTGCCCGAGTTCGTGCAGGACAAACTGTTGCCGGTGCAGCCCAGATGGACTGACGGCGTGCAAGATTATGTCGACGTCGTCCGTGGACAGCCACAGACCACAGACCGATCCACCATTCAGTACTCCGGCAGCTTCGATCTGTATGGGCCGACGCCTGACACCTTCGACCACTTCGACGAGTCGTTCCAGGTTCAGATGGTTCGGGAGCGCCAAAGAGTCAAAGGCGTTAGCGGCGCGTTCCGCGGGTGATTGTCCCGAGGGCTTTGAGTCGTTGTTCATCAGCATCCCCAGTGATGCGTTCCCGTTGGTTCGTTGGTAGTCCAGCACGGAGTCTCCGGAGTTGGGCTTTGGCGAACCCTCACTTCCATTGAACGCCTTCGCTCTGGACATGTCCAGAGTTGGGAGGTAGGGCTGGCGGGCGAGCCATCACCGTCCCTAAGTCATGTTCTTCCCCACAGGAATGCGCATGAAACGCCAACGGACATCAGCACGATTGGACTTTGACATGGACCTTGAATTTTTTGAACCCTCCGAAGCTGCAGCGCTCATGCGTTGCACGGAAGGATGGCTGCGGGACGGGGCTGCTGCTGGCCGATTTCCGCACGCATGCTGGGGTAAAGGAAAGATCGTTTTCACGTCTGATCACATAGCGGAAATAGCCAGATTAAATGAAGTTTCGGCCCCTGCGGACCGGTCTTCCTCGAATCCAAAAACAGGCCCTGGTAATGGCCGGCTCATAGGAACGCGGGCACAAAAGAGGGCGGCGTAGCGTCAAGCGGGTTGCGTACCCTACTCGGTGACTAACTCCAACTGGCTCTGCAAGACCGACTTGAGTGCCTTATATCGCTCTTCCAGTGCTGTCATGGCGTCCCTAATCACTTCGATCCTGCGACCTTTCCAGTTCGTCGCATCCTCTACGTAGAGCCGATTGAACCGAGGGATCAGAGAGTAGGCGAGAAACAAGCTTGTTTCCAGCATCACGTCGGCCCTATTTAGTTGATCAGGAAAGTGGAGTCCGTTCTTTCGGATCTCGAACCCTCCATCGACGTGCAATTTGACTTCATACGAGTGGTTATCGTCTCCAACGTAGTGAACGAAACTGATGTCTATTGGTCCAAGCGTGTCTACTTCAGCGACTGCGGTCAGGAAGTTCGACCGTTCAAAATCGACCCCGCAGCGGAGGTCGGCTGTGCGGCTTGCGCCGTCTCGGCTGCTGACGCCCGAAATCATGTCAAGGACGAGATCCTCCGCCAGCTGTGGTTGATCCCGGTGTTGCACAGCGAGCCAGAGGAAAATCTCCTCGTCGGAAAGTCGCAGATGAGACTCCCCCTTTTCGATCCTAATCGTCGGATCCGCGCTCTGGAGGATCCTGTTCAAGGACGCAATTGCACCGAAGCGTTGGTTCAAGTAGGAACGTGTCCGGGTTGAAAACAACAGCCCTATTCGACCAGTGGAGGGCTCAGTGACTATTACGTCGACGGCGTTTAGTTTTCGCGTTAGGAGTGGGTCCACTTCATTCTGATCCTTGAAACCCGAAGGTGAAGGGTCCCAGAAGTAGAAGCGTGCCTTCAGCATCTCAGGAAGCACATCAGTTGCAGGCTCGATGACAGGTTTTGAACGCGGCGGTGCGACACCCACCTGCCTTAGATTCGATTCGTAGTTGTCCGTGCTCGCCCAACCGCCCTTGAAGCCATCTAGGCTCGGCTGCATTCCTGACATTGCGTCGCGTATCTCGGCTAGCGTCATGGCTGACCGGGAATGCATCGGCAGCACTCTGACGGAATCTTGGCTCATCGTGGGCATCTTAGCGTCCTACTACTCGGAAAAAACTGGCATTTTTTGAACGCCAGATAAGTGCGTTCAGGTAGAGCTTCATAAAGGGATTCTTGTGGTGGAAGACGTAGTCGATATTGAATTCGTCACCTACCGGGGTGGACTCGTCCCTCCATCTGACCTCTGCCCAGTGCCAAGGTCCTGGTCTCCTGGGAGCCTTCCCAAGATCTATAGTAAATCCATTTGATCGGTCATCGGGCACGACTGACGGGACACCTGCTGTCTTCGACGACGCTTCACAGGTCGGCACAACCGAGGCCTGATCGATCCGAATCTGGAGTTGCGCACCGCAGAGCGCGTTTAACCTCAGAATCTGGTATCCCAACCAACCCGCCGAGGGCGCTGAAACTTTCAGAGAATAGACCTGTGATTCGGCATTGCCTGGCCGAATTCTTGCCACTACCTCGGAGATTGGGGCGTCTTCGCCTTTGACGCTCCAAACAACCTTGATTCGCGGCCAACCCAGAAAAATCTGGAGCAGAAGCTCAAGCGTGATCGCGGAGATAATTGCCGCGAATAAGAACTGAACCGGCTCTCCAAACATCGGAAAAGTCTGCTCAGCCCATGGTTCAAGCGACAGCGTGGTCCAGGCGGCCATAGCCACCTTCATGGCGTTTCCAAGAACGCCGAATATTCTGTTCGTCAAGAGAGGCGGAGCTCCCGCCACGCTGACCTCAACAGCCTCTCGGCTTCCTGAACGATAGACGTCTCAACGTAGCCGCGACGTCGTATGCTGACCCGCATCCCCGTCGAGGACTCAATGAGGTTGACTCCAACTACATAGAGACCGGCGTATTCGTCATGCAGAGATGCTTCTAGCTCGTCCCCGCCGTGGGTTGCGAGCAATTCGACTAAGTCATCGGAGATTTCGGCTTGCTCATTTGCATCCAAGGGGACGAGATAGGCATCGGCCAGCATGAATGAGGACACGACAAACCCGTGAAGCGAGGCGTAGTTGGCAAAGCGTAAAAGGTCCTGGCTTCCGAGATGCAGCTCGCTTCCTGCAGGCGTTCTGCCGGGAAAAGTCGAGCCAACCCTTCCAATGCACAGGTCAGTACCGCCGTCCGCGGACGGGCTTAGCACCACCTTGCTCATCATTGCTCCATTGTGTCGGATACCTCCGACTTTGTCGCATCCGTATGACATCCTGCGAGCGTTTTCTTCCATGCATGTTTGAAGTTGCCTCCCGCGGTGAGCAGGACGATTACCGAGCCATGTGTACGCAATGTAACCGCCCGGCGCATACCAACGGGCGTCCAGCTAGGCTTCGGAGTTTCACAGCAAGGGCTTTCAGCTAGCAAACAACACTAGGCGAGCGGCTATCGTCTTTCACCGCATGAACGCAGACACCGACCTCTCCGTCGCATCCGCCCCAGCTTGCAAGGCCTCCGGCATGAGGTGCCCATAGACACCCTCTGTGGTCCGAGTTGACGCATGGCCCAACCGACGCGAGATCGTGAAGATGGGGACACCGTCCTGAATCAACCACGAAGCGTGTGTATGCCGAAGATCGTGAATGCGTGGATTTTTGCGCAAGCCGCGTTCTTGGGCAGCTCTCACTGCAGGCATCCAGTAGTGGTGCCAGAACAACTTGTGCACAATCCGTTCCCCTTTTGGAGTGGTGAAAAGCAAGTCGGTGCTCGGGCGACCAGCCACCAAAGGAATCAAGAGGTCCACGAGAGCAGGGTTCAACCCGATGGTCCTCTTGCCGGCGCCCGTCTTCGTTGGCCCGATGTAGAACTGGTTCTTCCCATCACGCTTCCAAGCCTTGTTGATCCGAGCAGTGGCCGGCTTGCCCAGCAGATCGATGTCCGCAACGGTCAGAGCCGTCGCCTCGCCGAATCGCGTCCCTGTCATAACCAGGAAGTTCGTGAAGTCCCTGTACCGCTCCCCCATGCCATCCATGATCAGTCCGAACTCCGCGTGGGTGAGGAACATCATCTCGTCCTCAGCCTTCTCGACGCTCGGCAGCTGGACGCCACGGCAAGGATTGCGCGTGATGTACCCGAGCATCTCCGCGGTATTCATCGACGCCGAGATCAGGCCGTGCACATTCTTGATCGTCTTGGGCGATCGCCCCTTGGCCATCATCGACTTCACCCAGTAGGCGATCAGTCGATAGTCCAGCTTGTCCACGGGAACATGGCCGATGACCTTCTTCACATGGAGATCGAGCATCGTCTGATACGTCTTCACCGTGCCGCTCGACGGCCGGATCAAGAGGTCAATATGTTCCTGAATAACCTCGGCGACAGTCGGCACGCGCTTCTGGTTTGTGAGGATCGCGTGCTGGGCGATTTCGAAGTTCTGCCCATTGGCGTCGAGCAGTCGCTTGAGCGTTTCTGCCTCGGATTCAGTGGCGACAGTAAGACCCTGGGCTTTGCCAGTCTTAGGGTCACGCCAGCGGACCATAAAGGACTGAGAACCGTCCTTTTTGGGTCGTCTAGAGATGCTGGCCATGCATAAAACGCTACGCCGCTGTACACAGTTTTAGGGGTTTTGTACACAGTCAGGGGCCATATAGGCCCCTGACCTGCGACATTACTGTGCCCGAGGTGGGACTCGAACCCACACACCTTTCGATACCGCATTTTGAGTGCGGCGCGTCTGCCAATTCCGCCACTCGGGCGCGGAATACACGGAGGGGAACGGAAACCCCACGAAGGAACTGTGAGCAACGCGATCACTCCATGTACGCGGAATTACTCTACATGCAGATAGGCTGAATCCCAGAATCGCGCCGCTGACGCCGCAATTGACCATGCAGGCCATGTACAGCAGCGGTGGCACCTAAGATAGTGATGTCCCGCCGTACCTTTCCAAGGAGATCCCGTGACTGAACAGACGGAGTCAAAATCCACGTCCCAGCCGGCGCGCCGCGTCATTGTGGCTGAAGACGAAACCCTTATCCGCCTCGACATCATCGAGATTCTGCGCGGCGAAGGTTATGACGTTGTGGGCGAGGCGGACAACGGCGAAAAGGCGGTCCAGCTCGCCGAGGAACTCAAGCCTGACCTGGTCCTGATGGACGTGAAGATGCCCGTCATGGACGGCATCTCCGCGGCAGAGAAGATCGTCAAGGCCCGCATCGCCCCCGTGGTGCTGCTGACGGCGTTCAGCCAGAAGGAACTGGTGGAGCGGGCCCGCGACGCCGGCGCCATGGCCTACGTGGTGAAGCCCTTCACCCCGGCGGACCTCATCCCCGCCCTGGAGATCGCCCTGTCCCGCCACGAGGAGATCAAGGCCCTCGAAAGCGAGGTCTCCGACCTTCAGGAGCAGTTCGCCACCCGCAAGCTGGTTGAGCGCGCCAAGAGCCTGCTGACCACCAAGATGGGCCTCACGGAACCGGAAGCATTCCGCTGGATCCAGAAGACCTCCATGGACCGCCGCCTGAGCATGCGCGAAGTGGCCGAGACCATCATCAACCAGGTCAACTAAGGCCGCAGAGAACACCAGACCTAAAAGGGAAGGTCCCCGCCGCGGCGGGGACCTTCCCTTTTGTCTTTCAGAAGCCTGCTAGGACTTCTTCTTCTTTTCCGGCCAGGGGCCGAGCTTTTCCTTGTTGCTGGTCGCTTCGCCCGTGTACGTCGAGTCGGCGAGGTCGCCCACCTTGTGCACCTTCAGCGAGTTCGTGGAACCGGCCTTTCCGGGAGGGGAACCGGCAGCGATAACCACCAGGTCACCGTCTTCCACCAGTCCCATTTCCAGCAGGCTGCGGTCCACCTGGGCGGTCATCTCGTCGGTGTGGTCCACCATGGGCACCAGCACCGGCTGGATTCCCCAGGTCAGGGCCAGCTGGTTCCAGACCTGCTCCACCGGGGTGAACGCGAAGACCGGCTTGATGGGGCGCAGGCGGGAAAGCCGGCGTGCCGAATCACCGGACTGCGTGAACGCACAGATGTACTTGGCGTCCAGCTGGTCGGAAATCTCGACGGCGGCACGGGTGATGGCGCCGCCACGGGTCTTGGGCTTGGTCCCCAGCGGGGGGACGCGCTCCAGGCCGTGGACCTCGGTGGATTCGATGATCCGGGCCATGACCTTGACGGTTTCGATCGGGTACTTGCCCACGCTGGTCTCGCCGGAGAGCATCACGGCGTCAGCACCGTCCAGGACGGCGTTGGCGCAGTCGGAGGCCTCCGCGCGGGTGGGGCGCGGATTGTCGATCATGGATTCCAGCACCTGGGTGGCCACGATGACCGGCTTGGCCCAGCGGCGGGCCAGCTCGATGGCGCGCTTCTGCACGATCGGCACTTCCTCAAGGGGAAGCTCCACACCCAGGTCGCCACGGGCCACCATGATCGCATCGAACGCGTCGATGATCTCGGAGAGCTGCTCCACGGCCTGCGGCTTTTCGATCTTGGCGATCACCGGGACGCGGCGGCCTTCTTCGTCCATGATCTCGTGCACGCGGACAATGTCCTGCGCGTCGCGTACGAAGGACAGGGCGATCAGGTCCACGCCGCGGCGCATGGCCCAACGCAGGTCGTCCTCGTCCTTTTCACTCAGTGCGGGAACGTTGACGGCAACGCCGGGCAGGTTGATGCCCTTGTTGTTGGACACCATGCCGCCGACGGTCACTTCGGTGACCACCTTGACGTTGTCCACGGCCGTGGCGCGCAGCGCCACCTTGCCGTCGTCGATCAGCAGCGCGTCGCCCACGTTGACGTCCTCGGTGAGGCTCTTCAGCGTGGTGGAGCAGATCTCCTTGGTGCCGGGGACGTCCTCGGTGGTGATCGTGAAGACATCACCAACGGCGAGGGCGTGCGGTCCATCAACAAAGCGGCCCAGGCGGATCTTGGGACCCTGCAGGTCGGCCATGATGGCAACCGGCTTGCCCAGGTCCGAGGCGGCCTTGCGGACGTTCTCGTAGGTGCTGTCGTGCACGGTGTAGTCACCGTGGCTCATGTTCATCCGGGCGACGTCAACGCCGGCTTCCAACACCGCCCGGGTGTTTTCGTAGCTGGCAATTGCCGGGCCGAACGTGGCCACAATTTTTGCGCGTCTCATATACCTACCCTATTGGTAACTTGCATTGGTTAAGTTGTCGTCGAGGTGAACCCTCGGTGCATCTCTACAGGACGGCGATGGCCCGGTCGGTGGGCGCCACGGGTGCCGGCAGGATGGTGCTGCCCATCAGGAACTTGTCCACGGCAGCTGCCGCGGCGCGGCCCTCGGCGATGGCCCACACAATCAGGGACTGTCCCCGGCCGGCGTCGCCGGCCACAAACACACCTTCGGTGCTGGTCATGTAGTAACCGTCGCGGGATACGTTGCCGCGGCCGTCGAACTCGGCGTTCACCTGGTCGGTGATGCCTGCCTGCTCCGGGCCTGTGAAGCCGAGCGACAGGAACACCAAGTCTGCGGGGATGACCCGCTCGGTGCCGGCCTTGGGCAGGCGCTTGCCGTCCACAAACTCGGTCTCGGCCACCTTCACGCCGGTGAGTTTGCCGTCCTCCCCCACAAACGAAACGGTGGAAGCGAGATACGTCCGCTCGCCACCTTCCTCGTGGGCGCTGGCCACCTCGAAGAGGGTGGGGAATGTGGGCCAGGGCTGGTGCCCGGCTCGTTCCGCCGGCGGCTGCTTACCGATGGCCAGGGTGGTCACCGACGCGGCGCCATGCCGGTGGGCGGTGCCCAGGCAGTCGGCACCGGTGTCGCCGCCGCCCAGGATGACCACGTGCTTGCCCTGCGCATGTATCTGGTTCTCGACGGACTCCCCCGCCACCACACGGTTCGCGGGCACCAGGTAATCCATGGCGTAGTGCACGCCGTCCAGGTCCCGGCCGGGAATGGGCAAGTCGCGGGGAACGGTGGCGCCGGTGCAAACCACGACGGCGTCGTAGCGCCTGCGCAGCTGCTCCCAGGTCACGTCGGTGCCCACCGCAACGCCGGTCCGGAAGCGGGTGCCTTCGGCCTTCATCTGCTCAACGCGGCGGTCAACCTGCTCTTTTTCCATCTTGAAGTCGGGGATGCCGTACCGCAGCAGGCCGCCGATCTTGTCGTCGCGTTCGTACACGGCGACGGTGTGGCCCACGCGGGTCAGCTGCTGGGCCACGGCCAGGCCGGCCGGGCCGGAGCCCACCACTGCCACGGTCTTGCCGGTCAGGCGGGTGGGCGGCAGCGGGGTGACCCAGCCGTTCTCAAACGCCTCGTCGATGATGGAAACCTCAACCTGCTTGATGGTCACGGCCGGCTGGTTGATGCCCAGGACGCAGGACGCCTCGCAGGGTGCCGGGCACAGCCGGCCCGTGAACTCGGGGAAGTTGTTGGTGGCGTGCAGCCGCTCAATCGCTTCCTCGCCCTTGTCCCGCCAGGTGAGGTCGTTCCATTCCGGAATGAGGTTGCCCAGCGGGCAGCCCTGGTGACAGAACGGCACACCGCAGTCCATGCAGCGCCCGGCCTGGCTTTTCAGGACGCCCTTTTCCTGGGCCTCGTAAACTTCCTTCCAGTCCATGATGCGGACGGGAACGGGACGGCGTGGCTGGGTTTCACGCTGGCGTACTTTCAGAAATCCGCGTGGATCAGCCACCGGTCACCTCCAGGATTCGAGACCAAACTTCTTCGCCATCGGGGTCAAGGCCCTCTTCGATGGCGTCGAGACGGGTTTGCAGGACGGCCGCGTAGTCACGCGGCAGCACCTTGGTGATGCGGGCGGCGGTGTCATCGAAGTTCTCGAGGAGGCGCGCCGCCAGCAGGGAGTCAGTTTCTTCAACGTGCTTGACCAGCAGGCCATGCACAATGTCGCGGTCCTCGGCATCCAGCTCCTTGAGCTGGAGTTCCCCGGACTGCAGGGCTTCCTTGTTGACCCGGGCAGTGTCCAGGTCCAGGAGGTACGCGGTACCGCCGGACATGCCTGCGCCGAAGTTACGGCCGGTGCGGCCGATGATCAGCGTCTGGCCGCCGGTCATGTACTCGCAGCCGTGGTCGCCGATGCCTTCGACGACGGCCGTGGCACCGGAGTTGCGGACCAGGAAGCGTTCGCCCACCTGGCCGCGCAGGAACATTTCGCCGCTGGTGGCGCCGTAGCCGATCACGTTGCCGGCAATGACGTTGGTCTCGGCCTTGAACACGTTCGTGCGGTCCGGCCGGACAATGATGCGTCCGCCGGAAAGGCCCTTGCCCACGTAGTCGTTCGAGTCGCCGAACAGCCGCAGGGTGATGCCGGCGGGCAGGAACGCGCCCAGCGACTGGCCGGCGGTTCCGTTGAGGGTCACGTCGATGGTGTCGGTGGCCAGGACGTCGGTGCTGAACGTCTTGGTGACCACGTGACCCAGCATCGTGCCCACGGACCGGTCGGTGTTGATGACGTCCACGGTGATCTTGACCGGGCTGCGGTCCGTCAGGGCCTCGGTGGCCATGGTGATCAGCCGCTGGTCGAAGTGCTTGTCCAGCTCATGGTTCTGGCCGGTCATGTTCCGCAGCGGGGCGTCGTCGTCGAACTCCAGCCCGTGCAGGATGGGGTCCAGGTCCAGGCCGTCGGCCTTCCAGTGGTCCACCGCTTCGCGGGCGTCGAGGACCTCGGCGTGGCCGATCGCGTCCTCAAGGCTCCGGAAGCCGAGTTCCGCGAGCAGTTCGCGGACTTCCTCGGCCAGGAATTCGAAGAAGTTGACCACAAATTCGGGCTTGCCGGTGAAGCGTGCCCGAAGTTCCGGGTTCTGCGTGGCAACACCCACGGGGCAGGTGTCAAGGTGGCAGACGCGCATCATGATGCAGCCTTCCACCACCAACGGAGCGGTGGCGAACCCAAATTCCTCGCCGCCCAGCAGCGCGGCAATAACCACGTCGCGGCCGGTCTTAAGCTGGCCGTCCACCTGCACCACCACACGGTCGCGCAGGCCGTTGAGCATCAGCGTCTGCTGCGTCTCTGCCAGGCCGAGTTCCCAAGGAACACCGGCGTGCTTGAGCGAGTTCAGCGGCGAGGCGCCGGTTCCGCCGTCGTGCCCGGAAACCAGTACGACGTCGGCCTTCGCCTTGGTCACGCCGGACGCCACGGTGCCGATCCCCACTTCGGAGACAAGCTTCACGTGGACACGCGCCGACGGGTTGGCACGCTTCGCATCGTAGATCAGCTGCGCGAGGTCCTCGATGGAGTAGATGTCGTGGTGCGGCGGCGGGGAGATGAGTCCGACGCCGGGTGTCGAGTGCCGCGTCCGGGCCACCCAGGGGTAGACCTTCTGCGCCATCAGCTGGCCGCCTTCGCCGGGCTTGGCACCCTGCGCCATCTTGATCTGGATGTCGTCGGCGTTGGTCAGGTAGAGGCTGGTCACGCCAAACCGGCCGGACGCGATCTGCTTGACGGCGGAGCGGCGCTTGGGATCAAGCAGCCGGTCCACGTCCTCGCCGCCTTCACCGGTGTTGGACTTGCCGCCCAGCTGGTTCATGGCAATGGCCAGCGTCTCGTGGGCTTCCTGCGAGATGGAGCCGTAGCTCATGGCGCCGGTGGAGAACCGCTTGACGATGCTGGAGACCGGCTCCACCTCTTCGAGCGGAACCGACGGCCGGTTGTCCTTGAACTTCAGCAGCCCGCGGAGCGTCATCAGGTTGGTGGACTGGTCATCCACACCTTTGGTGTACTGCTTGAAGATGTCGTAACGGCGCTCACGCGTGGCGTGCTGCAGCCGGAACACCGTCTCCGGGTTGAACAGGTGCGGCTCGCCGTCGCGGCGCCACTGGTACTCGCCGCCGCCCAGGAGCGGGCGGTGGGGCTGCTCGATGCCGCCCTCGGGGTAGGCCATCTGGTGCCGGGCCGAAACCTCCGCGGCAATCACGTCGAGGCCCACGCCGCCCAGCTGGGAGTGCGTGCCGGCGAAGAATTCGTCCACCAGTTCCTGGCCCAGGCCCAGCGCCTCGAACGTCTGGGCGCCGGTGTAGGACGCCACGGTGGAGATGCCCATCTTGGACATGATCTTCAGGACGCCCTTGCCGAGGCCCTTGATGAGGTTGTAGACGCCGTCCTGCGCGGTGACCCCGGTGACGTCGCCGGAGCTGATGAGCTGCTCCACGGATTCCATGGCGAGGTAGGGGTTCACGGCGGACGCGCCGTAGCCGATCAAAACGGCGACGTGGTGCGTTTCGCGGACGTCGCCAGCCTCGACCACCAGGGCGGTCTTGGTGCGGTTGGCGCTGCGCAGCAGGTGGTGGTGGACGGCGCTGACCAGCAGCAGGGACGGGATGGGTGCCCACTGTGCGTTGGAGTCCCGGTCGGAGAGCACAATGTACTGCACACCGCGGTTGATGGCGCCGGAGACCTGCTCGCAGATTTCGGTGAGCCGGGCACGGAGCGCGTTTTCGCCGCCCTCGGGGCGGTACAGGCCACGGACCTTCATGGCCACGCGGTCGCCGTCGGGGCTTTCGATGTTGGCGATTTTGGCGAGCTGGTCGTTGTTGATCACCGGGAACGGAAGCTGGACCTGCGGCTGCCGGACCTGTTTGGTGTCCAGGAGGTTGCCGTTGGGGCCGATGGCGCACGTCAGGGACGTGACCAGTTCCTCGCGGATGGCGTCCAGCGGCGGGTTGGTGACCTGCGCGAACGACTGCACAAAGTAGTCAAAGAGCAGGCGGGGCCGCTTGGACAGCACAGCCACGGGGGTGTCTGAGCCCATGGCGCCCAGAGGCTCGGCGCCGGTGCGGGACATGGGGCCCAGCAGGATCTTCAGTTCCTCGGTGGTGTAGCCGAAGGTGCGCTGGCGGATGTTCACGGAGGCGGCCGTGTGGACCACGTGCTCACGCTCGGGCAGGTCGTTGAGGTCGATCAGGTTGTCCTTGACCCATTCGGCCCACGGGTTGGCCGCGGCAACTTCTGCCTTGACCTCTTCGTCGTCGATGATCCGGCCGGCGTCCGTGTCCACCAGGAACATCTTGCCGGGCGAGACGCGGCCCTTCTTGACCACCTTGGAGGCTTCGACGTCGATCACGCCCACCTCGGAGGCGAAGATGATCAGGCCGTCTTCGGTGATCCAGAACCGGCCGGGGCGCAGCCCGTTGCGGTCCAGGGTGGCACCCACCAGGTTGCCGTCGGTGAAGGAGACGGCGGCGGGGCCGTCCCACGGTTCCATCAGCAGGGAGTGGTATTCGTAGAACGCGCGCCGGGCCGGGTCCATCGTGGCGTGGTTTTCCCAGGCCTCGGGGATCATCATCATGATCGAGTGCGTGATGGGGCGGCCGGATAGCCACAGGAGCTCGGCAACCTCGTCGAAGGACGCCGAGTCGGAGGCCCCGGGGGTGCAGATGGGGTACAGCTCTTCCGGGGAATCCCCCAGCAGCGGGTTGGCCAGCTGGGACTGCCGGGCGCGCATCCAGTTCCGGTTGCCCTTGACGGTGTTGATTTCACCGTTGTGGGCGATGGTGCGGAAGGGCTGGGCCAGCGGCCAGGACGGGAACGTGTTGGTGGAGAAGCGCGAGTGGACGATGGCCAGCTTGGTTTTGAACCGCTTGTCCGAGAGGTCCGGGTAGAACGGCTCGAGCTGCGCGGTGGTCAGCATGCCCTTGTAGACGATGGTGCGCGAGGACAGCGACGGGAAGTACACCCCGAACTTGTTCTGCGCACGCTTGCGGATCCGCCAGGCGCGGGAGTCCAGCTCGTTGCGGTCCAGTTCCTCGCCCGTGGCCGAGGCAAGGAACGGCTGCGAGAAGTAGGGCATGCAGGCACGGGCCATGGCACCCACAAGGTCTGCCACGATTGGGACTTCGCGCCAGCCGAGAACGGCGAGGCCCTCATCTGCCGCGAGGCCTTCGATGCCGGCCTTGGCGGCGTCGGCTTCGCGCTGTTCAGCCGGCAGGAAGGCGGTGCCTGCCACGAACTGGCCGGGCGCAGGCAATTCGAATTCGGTGACCGCCCGGAAGAACTCGTCGGGGATCTGCATCAGCAGGCCCGCACCGTCGCCGGTGCCTTCGTCAGCGCCAACGGCACCGCGGTGCTCAAGGTTGCGCAGGGCCGTGAGGGCGGCGTCAACAATGTCGTACCCGGGTTCGCCGCGGAGCGTGGCGATGATCGCCAGGCCGCAGGCGTCCTTCTCCTGCTCCGGGTTGTACAGCCCGCGTGCCTCCGGCAGGTTGGCGAAGCGCTTGAACGGCGAAACGGCAGCCTGGGACTGATCGGGTTCCGACCAGCTGGGCGTTGGTGTTGGGGTCATGGGAGACGTCCTTCCTCATGAAAGTGCGTATGGAAGGGACGCCATTGGCCCCACTCGTGTCCACGCCAAGTGACGGGCGCAACAAAGTGTTACTTACTGGAAATTGTAGGCCAGCACGGCCTGCTGAACTAACAGTTACGCAGGCCCCTGACCAAGGCCTGCCCCGGCAGCAGCTCTATGCTGTCCGGCTCGGCCCCATCCCACGACGCTGTGGATTCAGGGCGCTTCGAGCGGTGGCTCTGCTGCCCTGCCGGGCCGGACCGGTTACTTGCTGGTACCGGTGTCCGGCACGGATCCGGTGGCTGTGCTGCCGGAGCTTCCGGCAGCCGTGGCATTCGGTTCCGGCGTGGTGCCGGCCGGTGCCGCCTTGGCATCTTCCGTGGGGTCGGAAGCGTGCCAGGACCCGCTGTGGTTATCTGGGAGATTACCACGCGATTCACTATCTGAGACAGCAGAGTCCGGATTCCGGACCCCTGGGGATGCCGTCCCAACTGTTGTTCCGGCGTCGTCCGCTGCCGGTTCCTTGCCCGGCAGGAACACGCTGTCCGGCGTTGGCCTGCCCTTGAGGCCCAGCAGGATAAAGACCACCAGGGCCGCGACGAACACAAAGATGCTGGTCCAGACGTTGAGTCGGGTGGTGATGCCGAAGAGGTCGATCTGCTCGGCGTCATCGATGCGCATGGCTTCGATCCAGACCCGGCCCAGGGTGTAGTACATGGCGTAGAGCCAGAAGAGCCTGCTGCGGCGGAACCTGTTCCTGCGGTCCAGGGCCAGCAGGATCACCACACCCACGAGGTTCCACAGTGATTCGTAGAGGAACGTGGGGTGGAACAGGGTGTCGGCGGCGTAACCCGACGGGAAGTTGGCGTTGTCGGCGTCCACCTGCAGTCCCCAGGGCAGCGTGGTGGGTCCACCGAAGAGTTCCTGGTTGAAGTAGTTGCCCCACCGGCCGATGGCCTGGGCCAGGAGGAGTCCAGGCGCCGCGGCATCCAGGAACGCCGTCAGCTTGACGCCGCTGCGCCGGCAGCCGATCCAGGCCCCCACAACACCGAGGACAACAGCACCCCAGATGCCCAGCCCGCCGCGTTGGATCTGCGGGATCAGGGAGAGGTCGCCGGTGCCGTCGAAGCCCGGGCCGAAGTAGGCGTCCGGAGAGGAGACCACGTGGTAGAGCCGGCCGCCGATGATGCCGAACGGGATGGCCCAGATGACGATGTCCCAGAGGCTCCCTTCCGGTGCACCGCGCCGGGCCCAGCGCAGCGAGGTCAGCCAGAGGCCCACCACAATGCCTGCGAGGATGCAGAGCGCGTAGGCGTGGATGCGCAGGGCGCCCCACGGGAGGGGAATGTCGAAGCCGGACCAGTCCGGGCTCGGGATGCTGGCGGGCACCAGGGTGGCCGCAGCCAGGAGGGTCTGCATGGTTTAGGCGTCTTCCCTGGTCAGGCCGGTGCTGAGTTCCTTGGTGAGGGTGGCAACGGCGTCCACGCCGCCGTCGCGAATGGCGGCCACCAGGGCGGTACCGACGATCACGCCTTCTGCGTATTCCGCGATCTCACGGACCTGCGCGGCGGTGGACACACCCAGGCCAACGCAGACGCGTTCGGCGCCCGCGGCGTGGGCTGCTGCCACAACGTCCTTGGCGGCGGTGCTGACGGTGGACCGGGCACCGGTGACGCCCATGATGGACACGGCGTAGACAAAGCCGCGGCTCGCGTCCACTGTCCGCTGCATCCGCTCGGGAGTGGAGGACGGTGCCACCAGGAACACGCGGTCCAGGCCGTACTTGTCCGAGGCTGCCAGCCATTCGGCGGCTTCATCCGGGATCAGGTCCGGGGTGATGAGCCCGGCGCCGCCGGCCTCGGCCAGTCGGCGGGAGAACTCGTCCACGCCCATCCGGACCACGGGGTTCCAGTACGTCATGACCAGGACGGCGGCATCGGTTTTGCTGGTGATGCCGGCGACGACGTCAAAGACCTGGCGGACCGTGAAGCCCTTGGCCAGCGCTTCGGTGGTGGCAGCCTGGATGACCTGCCCGTCCATCACCGGATCGGAGTAGGGAATCCCGATTTCGATCAGGTCGGCGCCGTTTTCGGCCAGGGCAATGCCGGCCGCAATGGTTGCCTCAACGCTGGGGTAACCCGCGGGAAGGTAGCCGATCAGGGCGGCCCGGCCTTCGGCGCGGGCCTTGTCAATGGCTGCCGCCGCTTTGCTGGTGGCTTGTGCGGTGCTCACAGCTGTTCCCCCTCCTTGCCGATTTCCGACTCGGCGGAATCCTTGTCCAACAGGTCAAACCATTCAGCGGCGGTGGCCACGTCCTTGTCGCCGCGGCCGGACAGGTTCACAATCACGATCCTGTCCTGGGCCGTGCCGTTGCCGGTCTCAGCGACCTCGGCGGCCAACCGCTGGCCCACCTTGATGGCGCCGGCCAGGGCGTGCGCTGACTCGATGGCCGGGATGATGCCCTCGGTCCGGCACAGGATGCGGAACGCTTCCATGGCTTCGGTGTCGGTAATGGGTTCGTAGCTCACCCTGCCGATGTCGGAGAGGTAGGAGTGCTCCGGGCCAACACCCGGATAGTCCAGTCCGGCGGAGATGGAGTGCGATTCGATGGTCTGGCCGTCGTCGTCCTGCATCAGGTAGGACCGGGCGCCGTGCAGCACGCCGGGCTTGCCCAGGGTGATGGTGGCTGCGTGCCGGCCGGTCTCCACACCGTCGCCGCCGGCTTCGAAACCGTAGATCTTGACGGAGGGGTCATCCAGGAAGCCGTGGAAGATGCCGATGGCGTTGGAGCCACCGCCGATGCAGGCGACGACGGCGTCCGGCAGCCGGCCCACCTGGTCGAGGATCTGCGCGCGGGCTTCCTCGCCGATCACCTCGTGGAAGTAGCGGACCATCGCGGGGAACGGGTGCGCCCCCGCGGCGGTGCCCAGCAGGTAGTGGGTATTGTCCACGTTGGCCACCCAGTCGCGGAGGGCGTCGTTAATGGCGTCCTTGAGCGTCTGGGATCCGCTGGTGACGGGGATGACGGTGGCGCCCAGCAGTTCCATCCTGGCCACGTTCAGGGCCTGCCGGCGGCAGTCCTCGGCCCCCATGTAGACCACACATTCCAGGCCCATCAGTGCCGCGGCGGTGGCGCTGGCCACGCCGTGCTGGCCGGCGCCGGTTTCGGCGATCACGCGGGTCTTGCCCATGCGCTTGGCGAGCAGCGCCTGGCCCAGGACGTTGTTGATTTTGTGCGAGCCGGTGTGGTTCAGGTCTTCCCGCTTGAGGAACACCCGCACTCCCCCGGCGTGCTCGGCAAAGCGCTTGGCTTCGGTGAGCAGCGAGGGCCGGCCGGAGTAGTTTTTGTTCAGGTCCGCGATCTGGGCCCGGAAGTCAGGATCGTTTTTGGCCTTCTCGAACGTCTCCTCCAGTTCGTCCAGGGCGGCGATGAGGGATTCGGGCATCCAGCGTCCGCCGAAACTGCCGAAGTACGGCCCCGGGGCGTGGCGCAGGGAACCGCCCTGAAGGAAGGCTTCCGTGGCATTGTTATCAGCGTTGCCTGAGGGTGCGTGGGCCATCAGTCCCGTCCTGTTCAAATTGGTGGGTCAAGGGAAGTGTGGTGCGCCGGGCTGACCCGGCGGCGGGGTGCCGCACCCGGAGGGCACGGCGGCCTGGGGCTCAGCGGCGCGAGGCAATCGCTGCGGCGCCGGCCGCGGTGAATTCCGCGATCCGTTCCTGGGGCGTGGCGTGGCTGACCAGCGCCTCACCCACCAGGATGGCGTTGGCACCGTTGGCGGCGTAGTGGGTGACGTCGGCGGCATCGCGGACACCGGATTCGGCCACCACCACTGCCCCGGCCGGGATGCGGCCGGCAAGCGACGCAAACACGGAACGATCGACGTCGAGCGTCTTCAGGTTGCGCACGTTCACGCCGATGATGCGTGCGTTTGCCGCGGCGGCCCGCTCGATCTCCGCTTCGGTATGCGTCTCCACGAGCACATTCATGCCCAGTTCGGCGCTGAGGGCGCTGAACTCGGCAAGCTGGGCATCGGACAGGGCTGCGACGATGAGCAGGACCAGGTCCGCGCCGTGGGCGCGGGCTTCCCAGATCTGGTACTCGTCCAGCGTGAAGTCCTTGCGGAGCAGCGGCACGTCCACGGCGGCACGGACAGCATCGAGGTCCGCAAGGGACCCGTTGAAGCGGCGCTGTTCGGTCAGGACGCTGATGACGGCGGCGCCGCCGTCGGCGTACTGCCGGGCCAGCGAGGCGGGATCTGCGATGCTGGCGAGGTCACCCTTTGAGGGGCTGCGGCGTTTGATTTCCGCAATGACCTTGAGCTGTTCCCGGGACGTCGAGGTGCCGCCGAGGGCCTGCCAGGCGTCCCGGACGGGCGGCGCCAGACGGGCCCGGTCCTGCAGTTCGGACAGGGACACCAGGCGTTTGCGGCTGTCCATGTCCTCCCTGACACCGGCGTTGATGTCATCGAGAACAGTTGCCATCAGTGGCCGGAGTTCTTCAGCTTGCTGCCTTCAACGCCGTAGCCGGCCTTGCGCATGGCGTAGCCCAGGATCAGGCCAACCACCATGACTGCTGCGCCGGCGATGAAGATGGGGGTGCTGGCAATAACGAAGGCGATCGAGGCGATGAGCGCGCCAACCAGCATCACGATGACGCAGGTCCAGGCGGCGGGGCTGTTGCCGTGGCCGAGTTCCTGGCTGTGGTCGACGGCGCCGGGGGCCACCACTCGGGTGCCGGACGGGGAAACGGACGCGGGTGCTTTGCTCATGGAAATCTCCTCAGGGTGAATACTGCTTACATTCTGCCATTTTTTGGCGGCCCACCGCGTATCGGCAGGCCGCCGTACGCCGTCCGGCGCATGCCCGCTGGCTTACTGGGCCCCCGCCGGCGTGGTTCAGGTAGGGTCGTCGCCCCGGGACAGCCGGTCCCAGCTGTCGATCTCGTCGACGGGCCCGGCCGGCGCCGCAGTTCCGGCTGCAGCGGGCTGGTCATATTTGGTGCGCGCCTTCCAGTGCCGGCTTGCGGGCAGCACCAGGAGCCCGGCCACGGCCAGCAGGCACCCGGCCACCACGGCCAGGATGGGGAAGACTGTCAGGTCCACCTGCGCCTGGCTGCCGGTGACGCCGGTGGCGGCGGCAATGGAACCCTGCGACGCGGCAAGCGGGTCGGCCAGGACGGTGGCCGCCGCGGCGACGATGCCGGCCGAGGCCAGGACGATGATGGCGGTGATGATCCACCGGGCGATCCTGCCGGCAATCGACGCTGCCAGTCCTCCGGCCAGGGCCACCAGGGCCAGGGCCGTGACGGTGGTGGCCGCCTTGCTGCCCTGGACCGCCAGCGCTTCCAGGGAGCCGCCGGCCTGGCCCACCGTGCTGGGATCCAGGGTGACGGTCATCCACGTTTGGGTTGTAGTGCCGAAAACGCCAAGGGCGAGGACCGCGATGAGCAGCACCAGCGTGGACTTCCGGGCCCAGGCCGGAGCACGGGTGGCCTTGGTGCTGGTGGCGGGTGCGGCGCCGGCCATCAGGAATCAGCTCCGTCGGCCAGGGTCTCCGCCGAGATGTTCCGCAGCGATCCTGCCGTGTGCACGGCGCGCAGCGGGGCCGCCGCCTTGTTCACCGTTTCGAGGGCCTCAGTGGCGTTGACGGAGTCCGCCACGATGCCGCCGCCGGCCTGGACGTAAGCGCGGCCTTCCCGGACCAGGGCCGAGCGGATGGCGATGGCCATGTCCATGTCGCCGGCGAAGTCCAGGTAGCCCACCACGCCGCCGTAGATGCCGCGGCGGTGCGGTTCGAGTTCGTCCAGCAGGCGCAGGGCGCGGGGCTTGGGCGCGCCGGACAGCGTGCCGGCAGGGAATGTGGCCTTGAGGACGTCGTAGGCCTTGGCCTGCGGGGAAAGTTTGCCCACCACGGTGGAAACCAGGTGCATGATGTGGCTGAACCTCTCCACCTCCATGAACTGGGTGACGTCCACGGTCCCGGCCACACAGACCTTGGACAGGTCGTTGCGGGACAGGTCCACCAGCATCAGGTGCTCGGCCCGTTCCTTTTGGTCTGCCAGCAGCTCCTCGGCCAGGGCCTTGTCCGCTTCAACGTTTTTGCCCCGTGGCCGGGAACCGGCAATGGGGTGCGTGATGACGTCCTCGCCGGTGACGGTGACCAGCGCCTCGGGTGAGGAACCCACAATCGAGTATTCCCGGCCGTCAGCATCCTCAAGGCTGAAGATGTACATGTAGGGGCTGGGGTTGGTGTTGCGCAGCACGCGGTACACGTCCAGGGCGGAGGCGTTGCATTCCATTTCAAAGCGTCGCGAGATCACCACCTGGAAAACCTCACCATCCACGATGGCTTCCTTGCCGCGGTCCAGGGCGGCAAGGTATTCGGATTCGTCCCAGCGTTCCTGCACGCTGGCGGCGAAATCGAGCGCGGCCGGTTCCAGGACGGTGACGGGCTGTGCCACGGGGGTGCTGACCTTCGCGAGCAGCGCCTTCACCCGGGCAACAGCGTCATGCCAGGCGTCGTCGACGCGCTCGGAGCTGTCGTCGAAGTTGATGGCATTGGCGATCAGCAGCACGGTGCCGTCCACGTTGTCGTGCACGGCCATGTCGGTAACCAGGTTCAACGCCATTTCCGGCAGGTGCAGGTCATCCTCCGGCGGGCTCACCAGGCGTTCCCAGTGCCGCACGGTTTCCCAGCCCAGGAAGCCCACCAGGCCGGAGGTGAAGGGCGGCAGACCATCAAAGCGGTCGGTACGCAGCGCCTCGATGGTGTCCCGGACCGCGTCCACGGGGTTGCCGTCCACGGGCACACCGGCCGGGGGCTCACCCAGCCAGTGGGCGCTGCCGTCCTTGGTGGTCAGCGTGGCACGGGACCTGGCGCCGATGAACGAGTAACGGGACCAGGCCCCGCCCACGGCCGCGGACTCCATCAAAAAGGTTCCGGGCTGGCCCTGGGCCAGCTTGCGGTACAGGCCAATGGGCGTTTCGGCGTCGGCAAGGACTTTGAGCCGGACGGGAATGACACGGCTGTGGCCGGCGAGTTCGCGGAACTCCGCCAGGCTGGGGCTGATGGTTCCAAGATCCTGCATGGCTATGGGTTCCGCCTGTTCTTGTGCGGGCCGGATGCGCCGGCCCTTGGAGGTGGGGTGCAGAGGGGGTGCCGTGGTTCCGGGGAACGGCCCCGGAGCGTCAGTTGGCGGTGCCGGTTTCGACGGCGAGGTCCCTGCCGTCGAAGCAGGTGCGGGTGCCCGTGTGGCAGGCCGCGCCCACCTGGTCCACGCGGACCAGCAGGGCATCGCCATCGCAGTCCATCGCCACCGATTTGACCCATTGCACGTGGCCGGACGTATCGCCCTTGCGCCAGTATTCCTGCCGGGACCGGGAGTAGAACGTGACCCGGCCGCTGGTCATGGTGCGGTGCAGGGCTTCATCGTCCATCCAGCCCAGCATCAGCACCTCATTGGTGTCGTACTGCTGGACAATGGCGGCCACCAGGCCCGCGCTGTCGCGCTTCAGGGCGCCGGCGAGGGAAGCGGGCAGCGGGCTGCCGGCAGGGACCGGCGCCGGGTCCGCGGAAGGGGCTTCGGGCGTGGCGGAACCGGGGAACGGGGCGGGGGCGGGCTGCTCAGACATCAGGTCAAGTCTAGTGCCTTCGCCGTTGCCGGATCGGATGTGAACGGCGGCACGCCAGCGGCGGGGCCGGCGGTGCCCAAGTACGCGCGTCTCGTGCTAGTTTTCCAAGTGATGCATTTCGTCGAACCGTCCCGAGAAGTCCTGGCCGAGACCCTGCTTGCGGCCGGCCCTGATGCGCCCACCCTCTGTGCTGGCTGGCGCACCAGGGATCTTGCCGCGCACCTTTACCTGCGCGAACGCAAGGCCGCTGTGGGGCTGGGCCTGATCATCAAGCGCCTGGCCAAGGCGTCAGATGCGGCCACGTCCCGGCTGGCTTCGAAGCTAACGTCCGCCGAGGACTACGCCGGACTGGTCAACACCTTCCGCGCCGGCCCGCCGGCGCTCTCTCCCATGAAGATCCGGGCGCTGGACGAAAGCTCCAACCTGATCGAATACTTTGTCCACACCGAGGACGTCCGCCGCGCCGTGGACCGCTGGGCGCCCCGCGCGCTGGACGAGGCCTACTCGGACGCCCTCTGGGATGACCTGGTGAAGCGTGCCGCCATCCTGTACCGCGGCGTGGACCTCGGGATCGTCCTGGTCCGTCCGTCCGGTCCCCGGCACGTGGCCAAGCGTGCACCCGTGTCGGTGGCCATTGTTGGCGAGCCGGGCGAACTGCTGATGCACGCCCACGGCCGGACGCGCCATGCCCTGGTCACCTTCGAAGGCCAGCCGGACGCCGTCGCGCTCCTGCAGTCAGCCGAAGTAGGCCTCTAGCCTTACGTTGCGCTATCACTTAGGGTCGCTAAAACGGCCTTTTGGGGACCAAAAGTGATAGCGCAACGGGTTAGCGGACCTCGAAGCCTGCCGCGCGGATGGCGTCCTTGACCTGGGACATCATGTTGTCCGGTCCCCAGTGGAAGATCGAGGCGGCCAGGACAGCATCGGCACCGGCAGCAACCGCAGGCGGGAAATGTGCGGGCTCCCCCGCGCCGCCGGAGGCGATGATGGGCACCTTAACGGCGGCCCGGACCAGCCGAATGAGCTCCAGGTCGAAGCCGTCCTTGGTGCCGTCCGCGTCGATGGAGTTGAGCAGGATCTCCCCCACCCCGCGGTGCGCAGCCTCACGCGCCCATTCGATGGCATCGATGCCGGTTCCGGTGCGGCCGCCGTGGGTGGTTACTTCAAAACCCGAGGGCGTGGGCTGCGAGCCGGGACGGGTGCGGCGGGCGTCGACGGACAGGACCAGGACCTGGGAACCGAAGTGCCGGGTGATTTCGTCGATCACTTCCGGGCGGGCCACGGCAGCAGTGTTGATGGCGGCCTTGTCTGCCCCGTAGCGCAGGAGCTTGTCCACCTCGGCGACGCCGCGGACGCCGCCGCCGACGCACAGCGGGATGAAGACTTCCTCGGCGGTGCGGCGGACCACGTCAAAGGTGGTTTCGCGGTTGCCGGAGGAGGCCGTGACGTCCAGGAACGTCAGTTCGTCGGCGCCGGCGTTGTCGTAGCGGTGGGCCAGCTCCACGGGGTCGCCGGCGTCGCGGAGGCCCTCGAAGTTGATCCCCTTGACGACGCGCCCGGCGTCCACGTCAAGGCAGGGAATGACACGTACTGCTACCGCCATGGGAGGCTCCTGGGGTTCGCTGGTGGGTGCTGCTGCGCGGAAGGATCAGATGCGGCAGGCGTGGATGCTGCTGACCAGGATGGCGCGGGCGCCGAGGTCGTAGAGCTCATCCATAATCCGGTTGGTGACCTTCTTTGGCACCATGGACCGGACAGCCACCCATTCGGAGTCCCGCAGCGGCGAAACGGTGGGTGACTCCAGGCCGGGGGTCAGCGCTGCGGCCTGCTCCACCAGTTCCTTGCGGATGTCGTAGTCCATCAGCACGTACTGCCGGGCCACCAGGACGCCTTGGAGGCGCCGGATCAGGACCTCGATTTCCTTGGCGGTGCCGTTGGCGGCGCCACCGTCGCCGGTCCGGCGGATCAGGACGGCCTCGGACTTGAGGATGGGCTCGCCGAAGATTTCCATCCCGGCGGCCTTGAGGGTGTTTCCGGTTTCCACAACGTCAGCGATCGCATCGGCCACGCCCAGGCGCACGGAGGATTCCACGGCGCCGTCCAGGCGGACCACCTTGGCGTCGATCCCGCGTTCGGCGAGGTAGTTGCGGAGCAGGCCGTCGTAGCTGGTGGCCAGGCGTTTGCCGGCCAGCTGCTCAGCCGAGGCGAAGTCGCCCACGGGACCGGCAAACCGGAACGTGGAGGCCGCGAAACCCAACGGAAGCAGTTCTTCGGCTTCCACCTCCGCGTCCAGCAGGAGGTCGCGGCCGGTGATGCCGACGTCGAGCGTTCCCTGCCCCACGTACACGGCGATGTCGCGGGGGCGGAGGAAAAAGAACTCGATGTCGTTGTCCGGGTCCATCATGACCAGCTCGCGGCTGTCGCGCCGCTGCCGGTAACCGGCCTCGGCGAGCATGGCGGACGCGGCTTCGGACAGGGAGCCCTTATTGGGGACGGCTACTCGCAACATGGGAATCTTTCTGGATCAACGGGTCTTGGGGTTCAGGCAATGCAGGCCACAGCAGGCACGGCGGCAGGGTAATGCGCGCCGGGCAGGTGGCTACAGATGCTTGTAGACGTCTTCCAGGGTCAGGCCTTTGGCGAGCATCAGGACCTGCAGGTGGTACAGCAGCTGGGAGATTTCCTCGGCCGCGGCTTCATCGGATTCATATTCGGCAGCCATCCAGACTTCGGCTGCTTCCTCAACGACTTTTTTGCCGATGCCGTGAACACCGGACTCCAATTCAGCGACGGTGCGGGAGCCTTCCGGGCGGGTGGCTGCCTTCTCGCTGAGCTCAGCGAACAGCGTCTCGAAATTCTTCACGCCCACCAGCCTACTTGCTGCGGCCCGCACGGCGCGTCCCGGGCCGTTGCATGACGGGCGCGATGTGAGCGAATACACACCGCGCCCGGAGATCTGCTACGTGTACTGCTTCAGGACCAGGGCGGTGGCCAGGGCAGCGGTGACAGCCTCATGGCCCTTGTCTTCCTTGGAGCCGGCCAGGCCGGCGCGGTCCAGGCCCTGCTGTTCCGTATCGCAGGTCAGCACGCCGAAGCCCACCGGAACCCCCGTGGCGACGCTGACGTCGGTGAGTCCCGACGTGGCGGCCTGGCAGACGTAATCAAAGTGCGGGGTACCGCCGCGGATTACGACGCCGAGCGCCACCACCGCGTCAAAGTGCGGCGCCAGCCGCGCGGCAGCCACAGGCAGCTCGAAGCTGCCGGGTACACGCAGCACCGTGGGCTCTGCGATGCCGGCGTCCTTGGCGGCGCGCAGGGCACCGTCCAGGAGGCCGTCCATGATGGTGGTGTGCCAGCTGGCGGCAACAATCGCGAGCCGGAGCTGCGACGTTTCCGCAGGGTTGAGTGTGGTCAGGTCGATTTCGGGGGCGCCGTGTCCGCTCATGGGTAAGTGCTTTTCCGTTCAGTTCGTTGCGTCGGTGGGGTCGTTGAAAGGGGTGCCGGGGCTGGTGACAGGCAGCGGGACAACTGTCGTGTCCAGCAGCAGCCGGTGTTCCATCCGGTCTTTTTTGGTGCGCAGGTAGCGGATGTTCTGCTCCCGTGAAGGTACTTCGGTGGGGACCATCTCCACCACGTTGACGCCTGCGTGGGCCAGCCGGTGCTGCTTGTCCGGGTTGTTGCTCAGGAGCCGGACCTCGTGCAGGCCCATCTCCGCCAGGACCTGCGCGGCGGCGTTATAGGACCGGGCATCCACGGGCAGGCCAAGCTGTTCGTTGGCTTCCACGGTGTCGAAGCCGGCTTCCTGCAGCGCGTAGGCCTTGATTTTGTTGGCCAGGCCAATGCCGCGGCCTTCCTGGCCGCGGAGGTAGAGAAGGGTGCCGCCCTGTTCATGGATCATTTCCAGGGCGTAGGCAAGCTGTTCGCCGCAGTCGCACCGGTAGGAGCCGAAGACGTCGCCCGTGAGGCATTCGGAGTGGAGGCGCACCAGTGGGGCTTTGCCGTCGCTGGGCGGGGTGGGTGAGCTGACGGCGAGGTGCTCCACGCCGGTCACCAGGTCGGTCCAGGCCTGCGCCACAAAGTCACCGTAGGCGGTGGGCAGCTGCACTATGGGCCCGCCGCTGACCGGATGGGCCATGGCTGTTCTGCCGGTCCGTCCGCGGTGGCCGTCACTGCTGGCTGCGGATGCCGTCATCGTTTCTCCTTTGCTCCGCCCGGAACATCCCGGACGTTGTGTGCGGGGGCGTCCCCGGCCCCTGCTTCAAGATATGCCACCAGGTCAGCGATGGAGACCAGGGGGCAGCCGTGCTCTGCCGCGAAAGCACGGAGTCCGTCCAGGCGCATCATTTCGCCGTCGTCGTACACCACTTCCGCGATCACGCCCACCGGAGCGAGTCCGGCCAGGCGGCACAGGTCCACCGCGGCCTCGGTGTGGCCGGGGCGTTC
Source organism: Pseudarthrobacter sp. MEB009 (assembly GCF_030208875.1). NCBI lineage: Bacteria > Bacillati > Actinomycetota > Actinomycetes > Micrococcales > Micrococcaceae > Pseudarthrobacter > Pseudarthrobacter sp. MEB009. Next base: position 50,062 of record NZ_JARVTC010000015.1, on the reverse strand, counting down.
CCGCACACCTCCCTCAACGGCCCGGAGCGGGAAAATATGCCCGGGACGGGTCACCGATTCCGGTGCGGACTGCACATCCGCCAGCACCCGGGCGGTCAGGGCCCGGTCAGTGGCGGAGATTCCTGTGCTGACACCGAGGGCAGCGTCGCAGGACACCGTGTACGCGGTACCTTTGGCGTCCTCGTTGACGGCCACCATGGGCGGCAGCGCCAGGGCGTCGGCCCGTTCGCCGCTCAGCGGGACGCAGATGACGCCGGAGCTGTACCGGATGGTCCAGCCCATCAGGGCGGGAGTGGCGAACTCGGCCGCGAAAATGATGTCTCCCTCGTTTTCGCGGTCCTCGTTATCCACCACCAGGACGGGTTTCCCCGCGGCCATGGCCGCCACGGCGTCCACAATGGCGGACAGGCCCTGCGGCGGAACCGGTGCCAACCCGGGGGCGGCCAGTGCCGACGGGGCAACGGCCGGGGTGCCGGCCGGATCCACGTGGACGACGGCGCTCATCGGGTTTCCCCGGTGGCGTCGCCGTCAGTGGTGGTCCGGAAAGCCAGGAGGCGTTCGGTGTACTTGGCCAGCACGTCCACCTCCAGGTTCACCGGGCTGCCGGTGGACTTGGCGCCGAGGCCGGTTTCGGCCAGCGTGGTGGGAATCAGTCCCACCTCGAACCACGGGTCCGGGTGGTTTGCTTCGCTGACGGCCGTAACGGTGAGCGAGACGCCGTCAATCGCGATGGATCCTTTTTCCGCGATGTAGCGGGCCAGGTTGCCCGGCACGCCGAAGCGGAGCCGTTCCCAGTTGCCCAGGGCCTCGCGTTCGCGCAGGCTCCCGACGCCGTCAACGTGGCCCTGGACCACATGGCCGTCCAGCCGCCCGCCGGCCGGGACGCAGCGTTCGAGGTTCACGGCGTCGCCGGCGGCCAGGCCGCCGATGGTGCTGCGGATGAGGGTCTCCCCCATCACGTCGACGCTGAAGTCCTTGCCGTCGATGGCCGTGGCGGTGAGGCACACCCCGTTGACGGCGATGGACCCGCCGAGGGCCAGTCCTTCGGTGGTGCCGGGGGCATGCAGCCGCACGGTGGCGCTAATGTCGCCGTTGCGGTCGACTGAGAGCACATGTCCCTGCTCGGCGATAATTCCGGTAAACATCAGTTGCCTCCCTGGGCTTGCTCCGCGGAAGTGCGGGCGTTCTCTGGTGCAGCGGTGCGCTGCGGTCGTAAATGCAAACGGAGGTCCCGGCCCAGCGTCCGGACGGATCCGCCGTCGGCCTGGTCCCATTCCCAGTGCTGGGCGTCTGCCAGCGTGCCAATGCCCAGTCCGGCCAGGGCGGGGGTGCCCGATCCGAGCAGGGTGGGGGCCAGGTAGACGATCAGCTCGTCCACCAGGCCAGCGGTGAGGAAAGCACTCAGGATCCGCGAGCCGCCTTCCACCATCACGTGGCGGGCGCCACCTCCGTACAGCAGCCCAAGGGCCTCGGCCGGATCGCGGGTGGGCAGATGGACTGCCAACCCGTCGGCGCCGTGGATCGCAGCGCCGGCCGGGACGCCGCGGAGGCCCATCACGGCGCGGACCGGTTGCCTGGCCGCAGGTTCCCCCTGGCTGTCCCTCGCGGTGAGGCGGGGATTGTCCACCAGGACCGTCTGGGTGCCCACCAGGATGGCGTCGATGCGGCTGCGGAGGGCGTGGTTGTCCGCCAGGGAGGCCGGGCTGGAGATCCACTGGCTGGTGCCGTCGTCGGCCGCGATCCGGCTGTCCAGCGTCTGCGCAATATGCAGCGTCACGAAGGGCCGCTGGGCAGCCACCGCTTCGAACCACTGCCGGTTCAACTCAAACGCTTCCACGCCGGCCAGTCCGCTGCGGACGCTGATGCCGGCGGCGCGGAGGGTTGCGGCGCCACCGGCGGCCGGATCATGGGGATCGTCCACGGCGTACACCACGTCCGTGATGCCGGCCGCAATGATGGCCTCGGTGCAGGGGCCGGTGCGGCCCACATGGTTGCACGGTTCCAGCGTGACCACCATGGTGCAGCCGGCCAGGTCCACGCCCGCCGCCGTCGCCTGTGCAATGGCGTCCGCTTCGGCGTGCGCAGTTCCGGCGCCCCGGTGGTACCCGGTTGCCAGCGTGGTTCCGTCCGGACCGACGACGACGGCCCCCACCAGGGGGTTGGCGCCCCTCGGGCCCAGCAGCGCGGCGTCCAGGGCCTGCGCCATGGCCTGGGCCTCCGTAGCCCGGAAGGGCGCGGCGACGGCGTTTTCGGCGGCCATCAGAGCTTCACCCTGGGGTCCGGGAAGCCTGTTTCAACCGAGGCCGCGGGCGTGTCCCCTGCGCTGGCGGAGGACGTGGCGTTCCGGGATGCCTTCCACCAGACAAAAAATCCGGTCAGCGTGAAGAACCCGTAGAACAGGTACATAAACGCGCTGGCGTAATAGCCGGCGCTGAACAGGAGGGGCACGCCCACAATGTCCACGGCCACCCAGACCAGCCAGAATTCGGTCCAGCCGCGGGCCATCCCGTAGGTGGCCAGCAGGGAACCGGCGAAGGTCCACGCGTCTGCCCACACCGGCGGGTAGGAGCCCAGCCGGTCAAACAGCGGCGTCAGGGCCAGGGTCCCGGCCACCATCGCGGCGCCCAGAATCCACCGGGTGCGGGTGCTGGCCCATTGGGGCACGACGGCGGTGTTCCCGCCGCCGGCGTCGCGGCGTTGCTTCCAGCGGTGCCAACCGTACGCTGCCACCACGATGAACATCACCTGCCGGCCGGCCTGGCCCCACAGCGTGGCGGGTGTCGCGGAGCCAAAGACGTTGCCCAGGAAAACCGTGAGCAGCAGGAGGTTGCCGGCGATGCCCACCGGCCAGGCCCAGACTTTGCGGCGCATGCCGCCAAAGGCGCTTGCCAGGCCAAAAATGTTGCCCAGCACTTCTCTCAGAATCAGGACAGATCCCCCGACGGGGATCTGAGCGTCAAAGAGCCATCGCAGGAGGTCCATGTGTGTGTCGTTCCTTCCCGTTCGAACCGCGATGGCTCCGGGGGTATACGACAGCAGAGGGCTGCGGCGCCCCAAAAAAGGACACCGCAGTACAGCTGTACGTGCTTCTCTCATCCAGACTTTAACTGTCGGTACCGGAATTTCACCAGTTCAACCGTCCGCCGGGATTTTCCGAAGAAAAGCACCGGCTCGCGGGTCGCGGACTATCACCGCCGGTTCGGACTTACACCGACCCCGGAGCACGTATGTGTGTTGCTATTGTGCCATAACAGCAGGGCGCCGCCGGCTATTCCGTCGCTCCGCGTAACGAACGGCTGCCCCGCTCCCGCAGCCGCGTGATGGCTGCCTCCGGGTCCGCTGCACCGTACACGGCGGAGCCTGCCACAAAGACGTTGGCGCCGGCTTCCGCGGCGCGGATGATGGTTTCTTCGGTGATGCCGCCGTCCACCTGGATGGCCACGCCGATCCCCGAACCATCGATCGCGGCCCGGGCGCGCCGGATCTTGGGCAGGGTCAGGTCAAGGAAGGCCTGGCCGCCGAATCCGGGCTCAACGGTCATGATCAGGAGCATGTCCAGCTCTTCGAGCATGTCCAGGTAGGGCTCCACCGGGGTGGCAGGACGGAGGGCCATGCCGGCCTTCGCACCCCGGCTGCGCAGCTCGCGGGCCAGCTTGACCGGCGCAATGGATGCCTCCGCGTGGAAGGTTACCGAGGCCAGGCCGGCATCGGCGAACCCCGGCGCCCAGCGGTCGGCGTCGGCGATCATCAGGTGGGCATCCAGCGGAACCGGGCTGACGGCCTGGATCCGCTGCACCACCGGCAGCCCCAGCGTCAGGTTGGGCACAAAATGGTTGTCCATCACGTCCACGTGCACAGCGTCAGCCGTGCTGATGCGCTGCAGTTCCGCCTCGAGGTTCACGAAATCTGCGGAGAGGATGCTCGGGTTGATGCAGCATTGCGTCACGGGGGCGCCTTTCAGTGGCTGGCTGGGAGGAGGGGGTGCCGTAAAGCCGGCGGTCAGGCCTTTTTGCGGATCAGCGCCAGGAACATGGCGTCCGTGCCGTGCACGTGCGGCCAGAGCTGGGCGGTGGATTCGTGGCCTGCACCGAGGTTGCCGGTGAGGCTGACGGCATCCAGCGCAGACCCTGCGTCGAGCAGTTCCAGGTCGTCCCGCTTACGCATGGCGTCGGCCACCACGGCTTTGGTCTCTGCCGGGTGCGGCGAGCAGGTGACATAGGCAACCACTCCCCCGGGACGGACCGCGGCCAGTGCCGAGGCCAGCAGTTCCCGCTGCAGCGAACCGAGGTCCGCCAGGTCCTTGGGTGTGCGCCGCCAGCGGGACTCGGGCCGGCGGCGCAGGGCGCCAAGGCCGCTGCACGGCACGTCCACCAGAACACGGTCAAAGGTTTCCGGCTGTTCGGTGCCCACGTCGCGGCCATCACCGGTGCGGACCTGCCAGGTCTCCCGGGGTACGGCGGACAGTGCCTGGCTGACCAGTTTGGCCCGGTGCGGTGCGGGTTCGTTGGCCAGCAGGGTGGCCCCACGCTGGCCGGCAAGGGCGGCCAGAAGGGCGGCCTTCCCACCGGGTCCGGCGCAAAGGTCCAGCCATCGCTCGCCGTCGGCGCCCGTCCCTTCCTTGTGTTGAGCGTCCGGCAGGTCCAGATCCACGGCGGCCATGGCGCGGGCCACCAGCTGGGACCCCACGTCCTGGACGCGGGTGGTGCCTTCCCGCACAGAGGTCAGCCGGCCAAGGTCACCGCCGCTGGAGAGGGCAGAGCCTTCCACCAGTTCGCCGGGTGTGGCGCCGCCTTCAAGCGCTTCGGCCAGGCTTCCCAGGCCGGGCAGCGCCACCAGGTTGACCACCGGTGCTGCGTTGTCGGCTTCGAGCAGGCCGGTGATTTCCGACGCCGGCCTGCCGTGGATCACCAGGGACTGCCGCATGGCGCGCACGATCCATTCCGGGTGGGCGTGCCGGAGCGAGGCGATTTTGGTCTCGTCGGTTTCGCCGGCCACGAGGAGGTCCAGCCAGCCGTCAAGGGTGTGCGCCGTGACCTTCCGGAGCACGGCGTTGATAAGCGCTGATGGTCCGGCGCCGATCACTGCGCGGGCCAGGCCCACTGTCTGGTCAAGTGCCGCGTGCGCCGGAACACGCATGGCCAGGAGTTGGTGGACGCCGATGCGCAGGGCATCGAGGATGGCGGGATCCAGCTGGTCGAGGGGCCGGTCCACGCACCGTGCCAGGATGGCGTCGTAGGTGCCCTGGCTGCGGAGCGCGCCGTAGCTCAGCTCGGTGGCGAACCCGGCGTCGCGCTTCTCCAGCTTGTGCTGGCGGATCCTGGCCGGCAGCACCAGGTTGGCGTACGCGTCCTCGGCTGCCACCGCCCGCAGGACTTCGAAGGCCACCAGCCGGGCGGGATCGGCCCGGCGGGTGCGCTGGGCCGGTGCGTTTTCGGTAAAGCTGCGCTGCGGTCCGCGGTTGCGTTCGCGGCCCTGGGCGTTGCGCCTGCTGGCGTCGCGCGGACCGCCGTTGCCGCGGCCGCCGCGCGGGACACCCTGCCCGGCGTTGCCGCCGCCTCCTGGATTGCCGCCGGAGCCGCTCATTCAAACACCACGCTTTCAAGGGAAGCCATACCGCGTGCCCAGTCGGCAGCGGCCATCATCTTTTTGCCCGCAGGCTGGATCCGGGTCAGTTCAACGGCGTGCGAGCCGGTTCCCACCAGCACCGACTTGCCGTGGAGCGCCACGGCACCCGGGGCCAAGGCCGTCACGTCGGGGCGGATCAGGACCGGCTCGAGCTTGATGCGCTGCCCGTCCAGGAGGGTCCAGGCCCCGGGTTCCGGCGTGACGCCGCGCGCCTGCCGGTTCAGCGCCAAGGCAGGGTGGCGCCAGTCCATGTGCCCATCCTCGAGCGTCAGCTTGGGTGCCAGGGTGACCTCACCGGCCTGCGGCCGGGGCGACGCAGTGCCGGCGTAGATGGCGGAGAGCGTCTGGGCCAGCAGGACTGAGCCGCTGTGGGACAGCCGTGCCAGCAGTTCGCCGGCCGTGTCTGCGGGAGCTACGGCCTCGGTGAGGGTGCCGAACACCGGTCCCGTGTCCAGGCCCTGTTCCAGCTGGAACGTGACCGCCCCGGTGATGTCGTCCCCTGCCATCACGGACCGCTGCACGGGCGCGGCTCCCCGCCACGCCGGCAGCAGGGAGAAGTGCAGGTTGACCCAGCCGTGCCGGGGAATGGTGAGGGCTGCGGGCGGCACCAGGCCGCCGTAGGCCACGATGGCCGCCACGTCGGGGGCCGCGGCCGTGATGGCGGCAATGGCGTGTGCGTCCACCCGGGCTGCGCGGATGACGTCGATGCCCAGCTCCGCGGCGCGCGCCGCAACGGGGGAAGGGGTGAGGACGCGTTTCCGGCCGATCGGGGCGTCCGGCCGCGTCAGGACAGCAACAACGTCAAAGCCCGCGCCCACCAGGGCCTCGAGGGACGGGACGGCAACGGCAGGGGTGCCCGCAAAAAGGACCCTCACCCTTTGGTGCCCGCGGCGCCGGCGCCAAAGGCGGCCCCGCCGAAACTGGATCCGACGGTTTTGGCGCGCTTGGCTGTGGTCCGCTCCATCACGGCGTCGTAGTTGGCGTTGCGGATGGACCGGAGGGCCGCCTTGCGGTCCTCACCCTCGAGCCTGTCCGTAAAGAGGACCCCGTCCAGGTGGTCGTTTTCATGCTGGAAGCAGCGCGCCAGCAGGTCCTCGGCGGCCACCTCCACCGGATTGTTGTCCTTGTCCACGCCCGTGATGCGGGTGGTCCGGAACCGCTTGACCGGGAATCCCAAGCCGGGGATGGACAGGCAGCCTTCCACGTGGTCCGCCTGGAAGTCCTCGCTGTTTTCGAGGACGGGATTGACGATGTGCCCCTCCACGCCGTTGATGCGGTACGTGAAGACCCTTTTACTGACGCCGACCTGGGGTGCGGCCAGCCCGGCGCCGTCCACATCCTCCATGGTCTCGGTCATGTCCGCCACGAGTTTGGCCAGCTCCGGCCCGAAATCCGTCACGGGATCGGCAACTGTGCGCAGCACAGGATCCCCGATGATGCGGATATTCAGAATAGCCATGCGCTGTTTTTCCTCACGTTGAGCGGCAAAGGGAACCCATCCAGTTTAGGTGCTCGCGCCTGGCTAGGCGGTGCGGGCGTGGGCCAGCGCCGGCGGGGCGATGGGGAGCAGTGCCGTGCCGGCGCTGACGGTGTCCGCGTTCAGCTCCCAGACGCGGCGCAGCGCGCAGAATTTCCACCAGTGGTGCTTCAGGACCTCGGGGTTGGCCCGGACAGGCCGGACCTCGGTTTCGCCAATGGCCACTGCCAGCAGGATGGGGTCGTTGCCATGCTGCCACGGCTCCCAGGTGCCGGCTTGGGCGTCCACCAGGCTTTCCTCGGCCTTCATGCCGGCCACCAGCTGCATCACCACTTTGTCGTCGAGGGGTTTGACCTGCCCGTCCCGGGTGGTGCCTTTGGTTTTGTAGTCGATCAGGCAGACCCGGCCATTGATGCGGGCCACGAGGTCCAGCGTCCCGGCGTAGCCCACGGTGCTGTTCCACACCGTGATCTCCGGTGCGATGGGTTCCACCTTGAACAGTTCCCACCATTCATCGAACCGGACGGCGAAGGATTCCTCGCCGTTGGCTGCCAGCGCCTCCCGGGTTTCCTTCATGGTGTGCGGCCGGCCCAGTGCCCGCAGGGCCACCTGCTCGCAGTAGTTGTGCACCCTGTCCCCGCGGCGGGCGGCGTCATCACGGTACGTTTCGGCTGCCTTGGCTGCGCGGTTCACTGCCTGCCGGATCTTCGCCGGACTGCCCAGGCTGTCTGCCAGCAGCGGGTCCTTGGCCAGGCTGCTGGCCCCCATGTAGCCGAACCAGCCGTCGAGGCCGTGCGGCTGCTGCCCGATGACGTTGGTGATGGACGGCACGGCAAACTGCTCCGACGTGGACCGCGCATACATCCGGCCGTATTCGGTGGCGTGGGCGAGGAGTGGATCTGTCATACAGGAAACTCTTTCACAGGGGGCCGACAATATCTCCGGGGTCTGGCACCGGGCACAAAAAAGGTCCGCTTCCACTCTCAACGAGCGGAAACGGACCTTCTGCGGTGGGCGATACTGGGTTCGAACCAGTGACCTCTTCGGTGTGAACGAAGCGCGCTACCACTGCGCCAATCGCCCTGATGCACTTGAATGCTAGCCGACGCCGGGGCCATTTGAAAAATCGGCCGACGGCGGCCGGTTCCGGACTCCCCTCACGGCACCCAGGAGCGGTGGCGCGTGAGGCGAAAGCAGCCCTTACCGGCCGCCGGTACCCTCTTTACGCTGGGAACGGCGTCGGGAATTACACGGCTGTAACTTCCAAGTTCCGCGCCATTGCTGGGAAGGGAGGCCGCCGGCGCCGGACGACGACCCGCGATTTGGAGAATCCCGGAACCTCCTATATTGTTTTTACTCGTTGGAACGCGAGGAAATGCCGGGAACGGCAGCGAATCTTACCTCCAAAATGCGGACGTAGCTCAGCTGGTAGAGCACCACCTTGCCAAGGTGGATGTCGCGAGTTCGAATCTCGTCGTCCGCTCGCAGGACACTGTCACGGCAAGCATTCCCCGGAATGGGCGCTTACACGGTGGGTTGGCCGAGAGGCGAGGCAGCGGCCTGCAAAGCCGTTCACACGGGTTCGAATCCCGTACCCACCTCGGTTAAAACCATGGCTTTCCAGGTCATACTGGAAGCAATGGGCGATTGGCGCAGCGGTAGCGCGCTTCCCTGACACGGAAGAGGTCACTGGTTCGATCCCAGTATCGCCCACTCGGCAAGGTAACTTGCCTGCTTGCAGTTGGAACGGTTCCGGCCGGAAAACTGCAGACGCGGACGTAGCTCAGCTGGTAGAGCACCACCTTGCCAAGGTGGATGTCGCGAGTTCGAATCTCGTCGTCCGCTCTGAAATCCCATTGACCGGTTTTCCCGGTTCCGGGCGATTGGCGCAGCGGTAGCGCGCTTCCCTGACACGGAAGAGGTCACTGGTTCGATCCCAGTATCGCCCACACTTGCAGCAGCTCTTCCGGAGCTGCTTTTTTTGTGCCCTTTCGACACCCGCCAGCCACTGGCATCCGCTGCGGGCGAACAGCTAAACCCACTGTTTTCCTTGGCACCTGCTGGTTCCGGGGCTAGGATCGAAGGCGGAGGAGCGACCTGGCTCCGCGATTGAAGGGAGGTGCTCGTGGGACTGATTGACGATCTAAAGGGCAAGGCTCAGGGTCTTATCCACGGAAACGAGCAGGCCATCAAGAACGGCATCACCAAGGCCGGCGATTTTGTTGATACCAAGACGGGCGGAAAGTACGCCGGTCATGTGGACAAAATCCAGGATGGCGCTTCCAAACTCGTGGACAAAAACGGTACCCCCGGTCAGGCACCTGCCAATGAGCAGGTTCCGCCGGCCCCTGTGAACCCGGTTCCGCCGGTTGACAGGGCTCCGTAAAGGATTCGGCCAGGGTTTTGCCCTAGCACGTCAAGGGGGCGCGGGTCCCGCCGGGAGGCGGCGCCCGCGCCTTTGGCGTTTAATCAGGCAGCTACCGCCCAGCGGGACCGATTCACCGTTCTGCGGGACCGATTCACCGTCCGTCCGGCCGCGCCGGTAACCTGCCCTCATGGCGAAATTTCCCGCACCACCACGGCAGCAACCGGCACGCAGGCTGTCCGGGCTGGATTCCCGTCCCATCGTGGCCGGAATCGTTACCGCCCTGGTGGGCTTCACCTCGTCGTTCGCCGTGGTCCTGGCCGGCCTCAGGGCCGTGGGCGCCGATGCCAGCCAGGCCGCATCCGGCCTGCTGGCCGTAACGCTGGCCGTAGGCCTGGGCGTCCTGGTGCTTTCCTTCCGGGCCAAGGTGCCGGTGACCCTTGCCTGGTCCACTCCCGGGGCTGCCCTGCTGGCAACATCCGGAGCGGTCGACTGCGGCTGGCCGGCCGCCGTCGGCGCCTTCCTGGCGACGGGGGTACTGATCGCCATGACGGGCCTGGTGCCCGCCCTCGGCCCGCTGATGGCCAGGATTCCCACGTCGCTGGCGCAGGCCATGCTGGCCGGCGTGCTCCTGCAGCTGTGCCTGGCACCATTCAAGGCACTGGGCAGCGTTCCCCTGTTTGTGGCCCCGGTGATCATCTGCTGGCTGGCCATGATGAAGTTTGCGCCGCGCTGGTCTGTTCCGGCGGCCCTGGTGGTGGCGCTCGGGGTCATCGGGATCTCGCTGGCCGCCACGGGTACAGGCCTGGGCGACGGCGCCCTCCTGCCTGCCCTGGTGTGGACGGCGCCCGCTTTCAGCCTCCAGGCCATGGCCGGGATCGCCCTGCCGCTGTTTGTGGTGACCATGGCATCCCAGAACATCCCGGGCGTGGCGGTGCTCCGGTCCTTTGGCTACGAAACCCCGTGGCGGCCCTCGATGCTGGTCACCGGTGCAGGGACGGCGCTCGGGGCGCCCTTCGGCGGCCACGCGATCAACCTCGCAGCCTTGAGCGCCGCCCTCGCAGCGGGGGAAGAAGCGGGCACTGACCGGAGCCGGCGCTGGCTGGCCGGCTTCACCTCCGGGCTGGCCTACCTGGTGCTGGCAGCCTCCTCGGCCGCCCTGGTCACCCTGGTCAGCGCGGCACCAGCAGGAATGCTCGAAGCCGTTGCGGGGCTTGCGCTGCTGGGCACCCTGGCAGGCTCCATCTCATCGGCCCTGGCGGACCCGGAAGACCGGATCGCTCCGGCTGTTACGTTCCTGATGGCAGCGTCCGGGCTGGCCTTTGCCGGCATCGGCTCTGCCTTCTGGGCCCTGGTGGCAGGGCTGGTGGTGCGCGCAGCACTCCGACCGGACAGGCAGGCAACGGACTGAAACCGGCGGCCGCCTGCAGCAGACGGGTCAGGACGGTTCGTGGTTCTGGCCTTCCCGGGCCAGTGCCGTGAGCCGGGAAACCGCACGGAAGTACTTCTTCATGTACCCGCCGGTCATCATTTCCTCGGTGAACAGCTTGTCGAACGGCACGCCGCTGGCGAGGATGGGCACGTCCTTGTCGTAGAGCCTGTCGGCGAGGACCACAAACCGCAGGGCCACGGACTGTTCGGTGATGGTTTCCACGTTGCGCCACACGATCCCGTCGATGCCGCTGATCAGCTGGCGGTACCGGCTGGGGTGCACCCCCGCCAGGTGCGCCAGCAGGGTGCTGAACTCATCGTCCGCCACCGTTTTACCATCAAATTCGGCCTTCACGTGTGCCGAGAGGTCGCTGTTTTTCAGCGGGGCGGGGGCGGCGGGCAGGCCGCGGTGCCGGAAATCCTCGCCGTCGATCCGCAGCACGTCGAACTGGTCCGCCAGGACCTGGATCTCGCGCTGGAAATCCACGGCGGCGAACCGGCCGTCGCCCAGGGAACCCGGCAGGGTGTTGGACGTCGCAGCGAGCTTCACGCCGGCGTCGGCCAGTTCCCGCATCAGGCGGGACATCAGGACGGTGTCGCCCGGGTCGTCAAGTTCGAACTCGTCAATGCAGACCAGTTTGTAGCTGCTCAGGGCCTCCACGGTCTTGCGGAAGGACAGCGCCCCCACCAGGTTGGTGTACTCCACAAAGGTGCCGAACGCCTTGGGGCCCGGGGCCAGGTGCCAGAGTGAGGCGAGGAGGTGGGTTTTGCCCACACCGAATCCGCCGTCAAGGTAGATGCCCGCACGGGATTCGTCCTTTTTGCCGAACAGCTTCTTGAACAGGCCACCCCCGCCGCCGGTACCGACGCCTTCGGCGAAGCCCTGCAGGGCGTGGACAGCAGCGGCCTGGCTGGGCTGGTTGGGATCCGGCCGGTAGCTTTCAAAGGACACCTGGCCGAACCGCGGCGACGGGAAGAACCCTTTGAGGAGTTCATCCACCGACACCGCCGGTGTGCGGGCGGCGAGCTGTTCGATCTGTACCAAGGTGGTCCGTTCTGCTGGTGGGTGGTCCCGGGAAATGATACCGGCAATGCCCGGCGCGGACGGGCGCTGCCGCCGGGGGACCACGGCGGCGTGACCAAGGCAACATTTCGCCCTGTTAACGGAATACGGACATCGTTCCGGGCGCTGGCTAGGGTGGGAGCAGGTCCCAATGCCGGTCCCGCGGTGCTCCCGTGTTCTCAATGAAAGGCCAAAACATGCCCTACGCGGTTGAACAGAACGACAAGTTCGCAGCCTACGCCCACCCCGAACGCCTGGTTTCCACCGAATGGCTCGCCGCCGCCCTGGCCGACGGCGCCGTGGAGAACGGCGGCCTGGTGGTGGTGGAATCCGACGAGGACGTCCTGCTGTACGAGACCGGCCACATCCCCGGCGCCGTAAAGATCGACTGGCACACCGACCTCAACGACGACGTCACCCGTGACTACGTTGACGGCGCCGCGTTCGCGGCCCTGGCCGCAGCCAAGGGCATCTCGCGCGACAGCACCGTGGTCATCTATGGCGACAAGTCCAACTGGTGGGCAGCCTACGCCCTCTGGGTATTCACCCTCTTTGGGCACCAGGACGTCCGGCTGCTCGACGGCGGCCGGGACAAGTGGGTGGCGGAGGAGCGGGAACTGACCCGAAACAGGCCGTCCCCGGCAGCCGGCACGTACCCCGAGGTTGAGCGCAACGACGCCCCCATCCGTGCGTTCAAGGACGATGTCCTGGCACACCTGGGCAAGCCCCTGATCGATGTCCGCTCCCCCGAGGAGTACACCGGGCAGCGGACCCACATGCCCGCTTACCCGGAAGAGGGCGCCCTGCGCGGCGGCCACATTCCCACCGCAGCGTCCATCCCGTGGGCCAGGGCCGCCGCACCTGACGGCACGTTCCGGGACCGCGCCGAGCTTGAGGCCCTGTACCTCGGCGAGGCCGGGCTCACCGAAGGCGACGATGTTGTGGCGTACTGCCGGATCGGCGAGCGTTCCAGCCACACCTGGTTCGCCCTCAAGTACCTCCTGGGCTTCGAGTCGGTCCGCAACTACGACGGTTCCTGGACTGAATGGGGCAACGCCGTGCGCGTCCCCATCGTCAAGGGTGCCGAGCGCGGCTCCGTGGCCGTCACAACGGGAGTCTGACCCGCCGTCGACGTAGACTTGGGCTGATGACTACTCAAGCCCTGCCTTCCGCCCTGGCGGCAATCGTTGACGACTTCCAGGCCCTCACCGAGCCTGAACGGCTGCAGCTGCTGCTGGAATTCTCGGAGGGACTCCCCCAGCTTCCGGACCGGCTCAAGGACCACCCCGAGCTGCTGGAGCAGGTAGTGGAGTGCCAGTCGCCGCTGTTCCTGACCATTGAAACGGAAAAGAACGCCGGTCCGGCCAGCCCCGTCCACTTGTACTTCAAGGCACCGGTCGAAGCCCCCACCACGCGGGGCTTCGCCGGGGTCCTGCACGAGGGCCTGGACGGGCTCTCCGCGGAGCAGATCCTGGCGGTGCCGGATGACATGCCGGAGCTGCTGGGCCTCACGCGGGCCATCACGCCGCTGCGGATGCGCGGCATGACGGCCATGCTGGGCCGGATCAAGCGCAAGGTCTCCGCAGCGTCGGGCATCGGCCGCTGACGCAGCCTGATGGCACGGAAGAACACCTCACAGGGAACTCCTGCAACAGCGGCACTTGCCGCGGCAGGGGTTCCCTTTGTGCTGCACCCGTATACGCATGATCCGGCAGCGCCCAGTTACGGGACCGAGGCCGCACAGGCCCTGGGCATGGACCCGGCCCGGGTTTTCAAAACACTCATGGTGGATGTTGAAGGCAGGCTGGCCGTGGGCATCGTCCCCGTCAGCGGGACCCTGGACCTGAAGGCCATCGCAGCTGCCCTGGGAGCCAAAAAAGCCGCCATGGCTGACCCGGCTGCGGCCCAGCGCCGCACGGGCTACGTGCTGGGCGGCATCTCGCCCCTGGGCCAGCGGCTGCCCTCCCCCACCGTCCTGGACAGCAGCGCCCTGGCCTTGGCCACGGTGCTGGTCTCCGGCGGCAGGCGGGGCCTGGACATCGAACTGGCGCCGGCTGACCTGATCCGGCTTACGTCTGCCGTCACGGCGGCCATCGGCTCGCGTGCCTGAGCACCAGGCGGCACCTCCACCGGAGGGCGGGCCGGACGGCGGGCCCTCCGGTGGACGTGAGCGCAGGCCGGGCGGCAGGACGCCGGTGGTCCTGGGTCCGTTCGCTTTTATCAAAGGCTGGCTGATTGCCGTGGTGCTGTGGGTGGCGGGCCTGTGCATTGTCCAGGTGACGCAGGAAATTATCTCGTCCCGGCAGGCTGATGGCGGCGCGAACTTTGTGCCTGGCATGATCATGATGCTGGTGGTCTACGGTTTCGGGACCGCGTTGTTGGTGGCCACGCCGCTGGCGGCCCTGCTGGCGTTCCTGCTGCGGCCCGTGCAGAACCAGTGGCTGCATGTGGCAGCTTTTTTCGCCGTGCCAACCCTCACCTATTGGGTCCTGGGCGGCCTGCTGGGGCTGGGCTGGACGCCGGCTGCGCTGGGTTTCTGGGCCACGGTGGGTGCGTCCGCCGCGGTGGGACGCCTTGCCGTGTGGCGAAACGTGACGGCGTGGCAGGACGATGCCCTGCAACCCGGCGGAAGTTAGCCCACTGCCCGCAGGACGGGCCCGTCAGTTGGCCCCGGGGTTACGGCGGGGTGCCAGCTGCTGCCGCAGCCACGCCTTCACCAGCCGCTCCCAGCGTTCCGGATCCACGTTCCATTCCTTGGTGTGCCGGGCACGGCTGAACGGCTCGAACGTCACCATCTCCGGGTTCCGCTCGGCCAGCAGGGTGGATGGCGGGTAGGGGACGTACTCGTCGTCCACACTGTGCAGGATCAGGGTGGGCGTCCGCAGTTCCACGGCCCGGGACACCCAGTCCATGGCTTTGAGGTCCACGGGGGCTGACAGGCCGGTGAGCCGGCGGCCCAGTGGGTGGCCGAGCATCAGCTGCCCGTAGCGTCCCACCAGGGAAGGAATGCGGTTCAGCTGGGCGTGGTGGGCCAGGACGTTGACCCAGTCGATCACCGGTGCATCCAGCACCATGGCGCGGATGAGGTGGCGGTAGCGGGAGAGGTCCGCGGTCTGCAGGCAGATGGCGCCGCCCATCGACCAGCCGAAGAGCACTATTTCTTGTGCACCCTTCGCCAGCGCGTACCCGATGGCTGCCTCGATGTCCTGCCATTCGGTGGAGCCAAGCCCGTACCGGCCGTCGTCCGCCGACGGTGCCAGCCCGTCGTTGCGGTAGGACACCAGCAGGCTGGTCAGCCCCAGTTCCAGCGCCGGGCCCACGGCCCGCAGCGCCTCCTGCCTGCTGGCGCCCCTGCCGTGCACCATGATGGCCCACGTCCGGGGGTTGCCCCCGGCCCGGACCAGCCACGCTGGGGCCTGGCCCCGGTCAACGTCAATCAGGACGTCCTCCGCGGGATACCCCGCGGTGGCCGGGTCAGGGTGGAGCGCACCGCTCCACCAGCCCCAGCGGGCCTTTTCCAGGTCGCCGCTGTACACCGCTTCAACCTCCCGCAGCACCGTCCGTTCGGCCGGCGAGTAGGAAATGATCCGGCCGATGCGCGCGTGCCCTTTGCCGCCGTCGAAATAAAACCCGTACGTACCCTCCACGGTGGTGTCGTCGCTGGCGGCGAAGATCACCTGCCGGGCCTGCCCGTCCCGGATGACGGCCAGCACTTCCTGGTCCGCCGTACGCTGCCGGGCGGGGGTGATGACCCGACGGGCAAAGTACACGGCGAGCGCCGAGGAACCGGTGGCCAGCAACCCTGCCAGGGCTCCGCCGCCGATCGTGCCGCCAATGGCCCATTTGGTCCGCAGCGACATCCTGGCGGGCTCCGGGGAGGCGGCGGTGCGGGAACGGCGGGTGCGCTGCGAAGAAGCCATGCTCCTATTCTTACCGCCCCCTGCGGTGTTGCCCGCATTTTGCCGGCGGTGCGTGCCGCGGCCCGGGCGTGCGGCCCCAGGTGCGCAGGACTAGGCTAAGGCCATGAGTGATCCCATCGTCATCCTGACCGAAGAACCCCTGGGGGCGGACGACCGCCTGAACATCGAGCGCCTGGTGGACGGAGCTGATTCGACGCTGCTGCTGCTTGTTCCTGCCAACACGGAACGGCATCTGCTGGTGGACTTCCTGGAGAACCTCTCCATGCTGGACATTGCCAAAGCCTTCAGGGACCTCACCGCCTCGACCCCGGACCCCGGTACGGAACGCGCCCAGGCCGCCGAAACCCTTGCCGTCTCCCTTGAGGCGTTGTCGGGCCTCGGCTCCGGCGTCACCGGCGAGGTGGTGGAAGTCCGCCCGGTTGACGCCCTGGTGGCAAAGGTCCGCGATTCCGGTGCCACCCAGGCCGTGGTGATCACCCGCCCGCACGCCGTGGCGGACACCTTCCACACCGATTGGGCCAACAAGGCACAGGACCAGCTGGGTGTTCCCGTCCTGCACCTGTACGCGGGTTCGGGATTTATCGGCGACTCCTGAGCGTTGCAACGACTATGAGCATCTTCGGCAACAGCATTTTCAAAAAACAGGCAACCACCGCGGTCCCCGCCCCGGCAGGAACCGGTGACGACGCAACCCCCGCAGGTCCCAGCGTTGAAAAGAGCGATGCCCAGTGGCGGCAGGAACTGACTCCCGAGGAGTACCAGGTCCTGCGCAAGGCCGGCACCGAGCGCCCCTACACGGGTGAGTACTGGGACACCCACACCTCGGGCGTCTACCAGTGCAGGGCCTGCGGCACCGAGCTTTTCACCAGCAACGAGAAGTTCGACTCACACTGTGGCTGGCCTTCCTTCTGGGCCCCGTTGGCGGACGGCACCGTCCGCTACATCCACGACCGGACCCTGGGTATGGAGCGCATCGAGGTGCGCTGCGCCACGTGCGACTCGCACCTGGGCCACGTGTTTGAGGGTGAGGGCTACAACAACCCCACTGACCAGCGGTTCTGCATCAACTCGGTATCGCTCAAGCTGGTGGAAAAGGAAACCGGCCTGCCGGCCAGTCCCGGGTCAACGGGCGCCTGATCCCTTAGCGCCGGGCCGGTCTCACCAGACCGGCCCGGCCATTGAGCAATAGTATTTCTTAGGCTAAGCCGTATTTTAGATTAGTTATCCTGGTTGCTTGCTACGCTTTTTGCAGACCTAAAGCAATCAGGAAGGCAGCCTCCGATGACTGAAACCATCACCACCGCCATCGCCGGGATTTCCGCCGACAACCCGGACTGGACCGCACTCAAGGCGGCGGCCGGCACCCTGCAGGCCCTGCAGGCACAGGACGGTTCAGTCCCGGATCCGGCGGACCATCCCGCGGCGGCAGCACACGTCGAGGACATCATTGCCGCGATCGGCGCCCTGGCCCCGGCCTTCCCGCACGATGCCCGGTATCTGGCCGCTGTGTGCACCGATTTCGACGCCTGGGCTGCGGCCGGCTTCGCCGTGCCTGACTTCCTGGCATCCCTGCTGGCCTTCCAGCCACAGGAGCAGCGCGTGAACGGCCTGCAGCACCTGGTCATCTTCCCGATGTACACCCAGAACGGCAGCAGCAGCCGCTTGGTCGAAGCAGTCCTCCTTGAAGTGATCTGGCCCGAATTCATCGCCGCGCTGGAAGCCGGGGACTACTCCAACAAGCTGTTTGTCCCCATCCGTTTTGTGGACTTCACCGCAGGCTACGACACCAACTCCGCGGTCCTGTTCCCCGAAACGGTTGCCGTCAGCACCACTCCCACGTTCACGTGGGGCGCCATTTTCGCCGACCGCGAGGCAGTGCGGTTCCGCCGGGTCCTTAAAGCCGCCGCAGGCATCACGGGCCTGGAACTTCCGGCGGGTGCCGCGGAACTGCTCGCGGACCAGGACCTCACGGAGGCCACCTTCGTGATGTGGGACCTGATCCACGACCGCACCCACATGCGCGGCGACCTGCCCTTCGACCCGTTCATGATCAAACAGCGGATGCCGTTTTTCCTGTACTCGCTGGAGGAACTCCGCTGCGACCTCACGGCGTTCCGCGAGTCGGTCCGCATCGACAAGGACGAAAATGCCGATCCGGAAGCCCGCCGGCACGCCAGGCTGGTGCAGTACGCCATCATCTTCGACAGGATCTTCCGGTTCGCCATCACCGGCAGCCGGGTCCGCAACTACGACGGCCTGGGCGGCCAGCTCCTCTTCGCCTGGCTGCACCAGCGGCACGTGCTGCATTGGACGGACACCCGCCTCAGCATCGACTGGGACAACGTGGCGGACGCCGTGATCGCCCTGGGGACCGCCATCGACGACCTGTACTGGCGCTCCATCGACCGGCCCAAAACCGCGCACTGGCTTGCCGCCTACCAGTTGGTGGCCGGCACCCTCACGCCCAACCCGGCATCGGCCTGGGCCAAGGGCCCGGACGCCCTGCCGCTGGACGGTCCGCCGCGGGGCCTGACCGACCAGGTCCTTGACGATGAATTCCCGCTGTCCATGTTCTACGAAGCATTGGAGAAGAAGATGCGTCCCGTCATCGAATCCACCGCGGGGCTCACGGGCGGGTCGCCGCTGTGAGCCTTGGGTCCACGCCGGCAACCGTCTTGGTCACCGGCGGCAGCGGCCCCTCCGGCGTAGCAGTCGCCCGGGCCCTGCACGCCGCCGGGCACCGGGTGTGCACCGTTGGTTCCGATCCGGACCGGATCGCCGACGCCGCCCGGCAGGCGGGTGCCGGCGTCACCGCCTTCACCTGCGACCTTTCAGTGCCCGACGACGTCCGGCAGCTCCGCGCGGACGTCACGGCGGCCGCCGGGCCGGTGGACGCCGTGATCCACCTGGTGGGCGGCTGGCGGGGTGCCAAAGGCATCGCGGACCAGACGGACGAGGACTGGGACTTCCTGGCGCGCGGCGCCATCACCACGCTCCGCAACGTCTCCCGGGTGTTTTACGACGACCTCGCTAAGTCTTCGGCCGGCAGGTTCGCCATGGTGTCCTCTACCGCGGTGACCCGCCCCACGGCGGCAACCGCCAGCTACGTGGCCGCGAAGGCGGCGGCCGAGGCCTGGACCATGGCCATGGCAGACGGGTTCCGGCGGGATGCCGGCCCGGGGGACGAACTGCACGCGGCCGCCGTCGTCCTGGTGGTCAAGGCCCTGGTGGACGACCAACTGCGCAGCAGCCATCCCGACCGGACCTTTCCCGGCGCCACCGACGTCGCGGACCTGGGTGCCGCCGTCGTTAATCTCTTCACCACTCCGGCGGACCAGCTTAATGGCACCCGGCTGGTCCTGGCCCCCTGACCCCCGGCAGCCGCGCAACCCGCAGCCGCGGACCCGCACCGCGGCGCCTGCGGCTGTCCCTAAACTGAAAGTGTGAGCAAACCTTTGACAACCACAGCCGAATCCGCCACCGCCGCGCGCCTCCACAACCCGGACATCCGCGGCTTCGCATCCGATAACTATTCCGGCGTCCACCCGGAAGTCCTGGCTGCGCTGGCGGCCGCCAACGAAGGCCACCAGGTCTCCTACGGCGAGGACGACTACACCGCCCGGCTGCAGGACCTGCTGGCCGAACACTTCGGCGCAGGCATCGAATCTTTCCCGGTCTTCAACGGAACCGGCGCCAACGTGCTGGCGCTGCAGTCGCTGCTGCCGCGCTGGGGCGCCGTCGTCTGCGCGTCCACCGCCCACATCAACATGGACGAGAACGGCGCGCCGGAACGCATCGGCGGGATCAAGCTCCTGCACGTCCCCACGCCTGACGGCAAGCTGACACCGGAACTGATCGACCGCGAGGCTTGGGGCTGGGGCGATGAACACCGGGCCCAGCCGCTGGCCGTCTCCATCACCCAGACCACCGAGCTGGGGACCTGCTACACCCCGGAGGAAGTGGCGGCCATCGCCGAACACGCCCACGCCAAGGGCATGAAGCTGCACATGGACGGCGCCCGGCTGGCCAACGCCGCAGCCCACCTCCAGGTTCCGCTGCGGGCCTTCACCAGGGACGCGGGCGTGGACATTCTCTCCTTCGGCGGCACCAAAAACGGCCTGTTGTTCGGCGAGGTGGTGGTGGCCCTGAACCCGGAGGCGGCCTCAGGCCTGGTGTACCTGCGGAAAATGAACATGCAGCTGGCTTCGAAAATGCGGTTTATGTCCGCCCAGTTCATCGCGCTGCTCGAGGACGGCCTGTGGCTGCGCAGCGCGTCGCACGCCAATGCCATGGCCACCAGGCTGCGCGCCGCAGTCGACAGCATCGACGGGGTGCTGCCCACGCAGAAAACCGAATCCAACGGTGTCTTCGCCGTCCTCCCGGAGGGCGTGGCTGACCGCCTGCGTGCCTCGTTCCGCTTTTACGACTGGAATGAGGCTGCACGGGAAGTGCGGTGGATGTGTTCATTCGACACCACCGAGGAGGACATCGATGCGTTTGCCGCCGCGATCCGCCATGAACTTCGGGACTACCGCCAGGGCAGCTAAGCGCTGCCAACGGCGAGCCTTCCGGCGCTCACCTGCACCGTTGCGTACTCTGCGAAGGTGAACGCACTTGACCAGGTTCCCCCGGACTTCCTCCGGGCGTTGGGAACCCTCAGGAAAGCCCAGTGCCGCAAGGAACTGCGCCTGGCCGAGATTCCGGCCCCGGCCCGCCTGGCGCCCTTTGCCGTGGCGCTGGGCGCGGAGGTCATGGCCCACGGCGCCGGCACAGCCGCCACCGCCCTGCACGGACCCGCCGCAATGGCCCTCGCGGCCGCGGCGGGTTCCGCCGGCGATGACGATACGGAACTTGCCACCGGCCGTTTCATCCTCCTGCACGACCCCGACGGCTCGGCCGTGTGGGACGGCGAATTCCGCATCGTGACCTACATCAGGGCAGAGCTGGAAGCCGAGATGGGCAACGACGAGATGCTGGGCACGGTTGCCTGGACCTGGCTGGTGGAAGCGCTGGAAAACCACAAGGCCGACTACCGGGCAGCCGGCGGCACCGCCACCCGCGTCCTGTCCGAAAGTTTCGGCACCCTCTCCGAACGGCCCGGCACCATCGACATCGAACTCCGCGCATCCTGGACGCCTGCCACCGCCGATGTGACAGCGCACCTTGAGGCCTGGTCCGACATGGTCTGCACGTTCGCCGGCCTGCCGCCGCTGCCGGACGGCGTCACCGCCCTGCCCCACCGGCGCCGGAACTAGGATGCCGAACCGTCCCCCGACAGTCCCCAACCGGGCCGCCCGGTAAACTGGAAGCATCATGACCCCAAACATTCCGGAAAACACCACGGCCGGCGACCCGGCTGCTGAGACCGCACCCCACATCACGGTGGAGGGCTTCGAAAGCCCCATCCCCGAAGTCATCGAGCTCGACACCCCCCGCGAGGGCGTCCCGCTGGTCATCGAAACGGCCGCCGGACTGGAACGGTGCGCCGCGGCCATCGCCGCCGGCACGGGGCCTGCAGGGGTCGACGCCGAACGGGCGTCAGGGTTCCGCTACGGCCAGCGTGCCTTCCTGGTCCAGATCCGGCGCGAAGGCGCCGGCACCTGGCTGATCGACCCCGAGCCGTTCGACAACCTGGGCATCATCAACGACGCCCTCTCCGGCGTCGAATGGATCCTGCACGCCGCCAGCCAGGACCTGCCCTGCCTGTCAGAGCTGGGCATGTGGCCGGACCGGCTCTTCGACACCGAACTCGCCGCCCGCATCGCCGGGCTCCCCCGCGTTGGCCTGGCCGCCGTGATTGAGCAGCTGCTGGGCTTCGGCCTCGCCAAGGAGCACTCCGCAGCGGACTGGTCCACCCGCCCCCTCCCCGAGCCCTGGCTGCGGTACGCGGCCCTGGACGTGGAGGTCCTCGCCGAGCTCCGCGAGGAACTGATCGAACTGCTGGCAGCCGACGGCAAACTGGACTACGCCGAGCAGGAGTTTGCCGCAATCCTGGCAGGGGGTGTGGCGCCGCCCCGGGTTGACCCCTGGCGGAAAACCTCCGGCCTGCACCAGATCCGGGACCGGCGCCAGCTGGCTGCCGTCCGCGAGCTGTGGCTGGAACGCGACTCGCTGGCCCAAAAGCGCGACGTCGCCCCGGGCCGGCTTATCCCCGATTCGTCCCTGGTGGCGGCAGCCAAGGCCATGCCCACCACCGTCCCGCAGCTCCTGGGCACCAAGGGCTTCCACGGCCGCGCTGCCCAGCGTGAAGCACCGCGGTGGCTGCGCTGCATCGCCACCGCCCGCGCCATGGAGGACCTGCCGCCGCTGCACCTGCCCACCAACGCCCCGCCGCCGCCGCGCGTCTGGGCCGACAGGGATCCCGAGGCCGCAGCCCGGCTGGCCACGGCCCGCCCGGCCCTGCAGGAGCTGGCGGAGAAGCTGAACCTGCCGCTGGAAAACCTTTTGACCCCGGACACCCTCCGCCGGGTGTCCTGGCGGCCGCCGGCCGAGATCACGGCGGAGGGCGTCGCAGCCGGTCTGCTGGCCCTGGGTGCCCGCCAGTGGCAGGTTGACCTGACGGCGCCGTTGATCACCGAGGCCTTTCTTCACCCGCAGCCGCTTCCCCCCAAGGAACCGCGGCAGGCCGTGGCTGCCGCGGGACAGTAGCCGCCTGCCTCAGGGCCCTTGCGGCCTAAGTTACTCACGAGTAACATCGAGTTTACCGACGCCTGGCACTGCCGCACTCCGGCACGCGGCCGGCGCACCGTCTCGATGAGGAGTAATACGTGAGCCACCACGGAAGCGGCGCAGCCCAGCGCACCGTCCGCGACGTCGTTTTTGTCGACGGCGTCCGCACCCCCTTTGGCCGGGCGGGAGAGAAGGGGATCTACGCCGGAACCCGCGCCGATGACCTGATCGTCAAATGCATCCGCGAACTGATGCGCCGGAACCCGTCACTGCCGGCAGAGCGGATCGACGAGGTGGCCATTGCCGCCACCACCCAGACCGGCGACCAGGGACTCACCCTGGGCCGCACCGCCGCACTCCTGGCGGGGCTCCCGCGTACCGTTCCCGGTTTCGCCATCGACAGGATGTGCGCCGGGGCAATGACCGCCGTCACGGCCACCGCCGGCGGCATCGGGTTCGGCGCCTACGACGTTGTCATCGCCGGCGGCGTGGAGCACATGGGCAACCATCCCATGGGTGCCGGGGCGGACCCCAACCCGCGTTTTATGTCCGAACGGCTGGTAGACCCGGCAGCCCTGAACATGGGCAACACCGCAGAAAACCTGCACGACCGTTTTCCCGCCATCACCAAGCAGCGGACCGATGCTTACGCCGTCGCTTCACAGGACAAACTGGCCGCCGCCTACGGTGCAGGCAACATCCAGCCGGACCTGGTTCCGGTGGCCACCAAGAAGCCGGGCCAGGGCTGGACGGTCAACAGCGTGGACGAGCCGCCCCGCCCCGGCACCACCCTGGCCGACCTTGGAACGCTTCGCACCCCGTTCCGCGCCCACGGCCGGGTCACGGCCGGCAACGCAGCGGGCCTGAACGACGGTGCCACGGCCGCACTGCTGGCGTCCTCGGAAGCCGCCGCCGAACTTGGCCTGCCCGTGAAGATGCGGATGGTCAGCTTCGCGTATGCCGGCGTCGAGCCTGAGGTTATGGGCATCGGGCCCGTCCCCGCCACCAAAAAGGCCCTCCGCAACGCCGGGCTGGACATCTCCGACATTGGTCTGTTCGAGATCAACGAGGCTTTCGCGGTCCAGGTCCTGAGCTTCCTGGACCACTTCGGCATTGCCGACGACGACCCCCGGGTCAACCGCTACGGCGGTGCCATTGCCGTAGGGCACCCGCTGGCATCCTCCGGGGTGCGGCTGATGACCCAGCTGGCGCACCAGTTCGAGGCCGACCCTTCCGTCCGGTACGGCCTCACCACCATGTGCGTGGGCCTGGGCATGGGGGCCACGGTGATCTGGGAAAACCCGCACCATCCCGACTACAGCGGCACCGCGTCCACCGCCGCCGCATCTGCTGCCGAAGGAGCATCCGCATGAGCGCCACCGATTACCGGGAACTGGCAGCCCTCTTCCCCAACGAGACCATTACCCACTCCTACGTCCAGGACATCGAGCTTCCGGCTGCCAACGGCAAGCCGGGCGGCGTCTTCGCCCTGGTCACGCTCGACAACGGGTTGGACCACACGAAGCCCACCACCCTGGGGCCCAACACGCTCATTGAGCTGGGCCAGGCCCTCGAAGCCCTCCGGGACCGTGCGGCCCGCGGTGAGATCGTCGGCGTCGGCGTGACCGGAAAACCCTATTACCTGGTGGCAGGGGCCGATCTGTCCGCCGTGAAGTCGCTGGAGCAGCGCGAGCATGGCATGTGGATGGCGCAGCTGGGGCACGATGTCTACTCCACCCTTGCCAACCTGGGGGTGCCCAGTTTTGCGTTCATCAACGGCGCTGCCCTGGGCGGCGGGCTGGAGGTGGCGCTGCAGTCCACTTACCGCACCGTTTCCACTGGCGCCGGCGCCCTGGCCTTGCCGGAGGCTTTTATCGGCCTGGTGCCCGGCTGGGGCGGCGTCTACATCCTGCCCCGCCTGATCGGCCCCGAAAACGCCGTTAAGGTCATGATCGAAAACCCGCTCAGCAACAACCGGACCCTGACCGGCCAGCAGGCCTTCGGGCTGGGGATCGCCGACGCCCTGTTCGAACCCGCAGACTTCATGGAGCAGTCCCTGGCATGGGCTGCCCGCGTGATCTCCGGTGACGTGGTGCCGGAGCGGCCCGACGCCGTCGACCCCGCCGATCCTGCCACCGCTGAACGCTGGGACGCCGCGGTGGCGGCGGGCCGGCAGCTGGTGGAAGCCAAAACGTCCAACGCCGCGCCCGCACCGGGCAAGGTCCTGGATGTGATGGCGGCCAACCGGACCATGACCCAGGCCGAGTCCGCGGCGCTGGAATGCGCAACGCTGGCCGACCTGATGCAGACCGACGAGTTCCGCTCCACCGTCTACGCCTTCCTGGACCTGGTCCAGAAGCGGTCCAAGCGTCCAGCAGGCGCCCCCGACCGCAAGCTCGCCCGGCCGGTCACGAAAGTGGGGGTGGTGGGCGCGGGCCTGATGGCCGGCCAGCTGGCCCTGCTGTTTGCCCGGCAGCTCAAGGTTCCCGTGGTGCTGACGGACATTGACCAGGCCCGGGTGGACAAGGGCGTGGGCTACGTCCATGCCGAAGTGGACAAGCTGCTGGCCAAGAAGCGCATCAGCCAGGACGCCGCCAACCGGACCAAGGCCCTCGTGACAGGGTCCGTGTCCAAGACCGCGTTTGCCGACGCCGACTTTGTCATCGAAGCGGTCTTTGAAGAACTGAACGTCAAGAAGCAGGTTTTTGCCGAACTCGAAGGCATCGTGTCGGCCGACTGCATCCTGGCCACCAACACGTCGTCGCTGTCCGTCACAGCCATGGCGGCGGACCTGCAGCATCCCGAGCGGCTGGTGGGGTTCCACTTCTTCAATCCGGTGGCGGTGATGCCGCTGCTCGAAATCGTCCGGGCCCCGCGGACCGACGACGCGGTCCTGGCCACGGCCTTCGAACTCGCCAAGGGCCTGCGGAAGACGGGTGTGCTGGTCAAGGATGCGGCGGCGTTTGTGGTCAACCGCATCCTCCTGCGCCTGATGGGAGAGGTCACCGCTGCGCTGGACGAAGGGACGCCGGCTGACACCGCCGACACCGCACTGCGGCCCATGGGCCTGCCCATGTCGCCCTTCACCTTGCTGGCCATGGTGGGCCTGCCGGTGGCGCAGCACGTCCAGGAATCCCTGAACACGGCCTTTGGCAGCCGCTTCCCGGTCTCTTCCAACCTGCAGAAACTAATCGACAGCGGCGTCAAGGGACTCTGGGAAGACGTGGACGGCACCCGACGGATCCCCGATTCGACGCTCGCCCTCATGTCCTTCGGGACCCAGCCGTCCACGGCCGAACAGGTGCTGCGCCGCACCCAGGACGCCCTGGCGGAGGAGATCGGCCTGATGCTCGCCGAAGGCGTGGTGGCCGGGCCGGAGGACATCGACCTCTGCATGATCCTTGGCGCGGGCTGGCCAATGTTCCTGGGCGGCATCACGCCTTACCTGGACCGGGTGGGGGCTTCCGAGCGGGTCAACGGCGAGCGGTTCCTGCCGGCCGGTGTGGCGTCCAGCGTCGCGGTGGGCGCGGACGCCTGATCCGGGCCGGGTTTCCGGTGCCGGCCGGGTTTCCGGTGCCGGGCCGGGATTCGGTGCCGGGCCGGGATTCGGTGCCGGCCGGGTTTCCGGTGCCGGGCCGGGATTCGGTGCCGGCCGGGTTTCCGGTGCCGGGCCGCGTTTCCGGTGCCGGCTTAGCCCGGAACCAGGCTGCCGCCCGTCAACCGGAGAATGCGGTGCGCCGCCGTCCGGGCGTACTCCACATCGTGGGTGACCAGCACGACGGCGGCGCCCGCCTCCGCGGCCGACCTCACCGCGGCGTCCAGGACCGCCAGCCCGTTGCCGTCCAGCCCGACGGTGGGCTCGTCCAGCGCCAGGACGGCTGGCCTGCGCGCCAGGACTGTGGCCAGGGCCAGGAGCCGCTGGTGGGAGCCGGGCAGTTCGGCGGGGTGCTCCCCTGCTGAATCCGCCAGGCCCACCTGGGCCAGGGCAGCCAGTGCCCGGTCGCCGCTTGGAGCCTGGCCGTCCCGGGCGGCGTCGATGCGGCCCAGGGGGCTCAGGCGGTCCAGGCGGTCCAGGTGGTCCAGGTGGTCCAGGCCGAACTGCACCTCGCGCAGCAATGACCGTTCAAACAGCTGGTCGCGCGGGTGCTGGAAGAGCAGCCCCACGTGAGCGGCCGTGCGGCCCACCGGGACGCCGGCAATATCTGCGCCGTTCACCAGCACCTTGCCGGTCACAGGTCGCAGGAGTCCGTTGAACATCCGCAGCAGGGTCGATTTCCCGACGCCGTTGGGCCCCGTGATGGCAACAATCTCGCCCGGGTGCACCTCAAGGAAAAGGTCCCGCAGGATGGACCCCCAGGCTGGTTGCACGCCAGCGTCAACGGCTGCGTTCCGGGTTGTTTCCAGAGCTGGGTCCGTTGTTGCCGGTTCTGCTGGTGTCTGTTTTGTTGTTGTGGGGTCTTCCAGTGTCGGTTCCGCCGGCGCCCGGCGCCAACGGCTGCGCCAGGGCCGTCCGGCCGTTGCCCGCGCTGCGGTTGCGGGCGCTGCGGTTGGGGGTGCGTCGAACCCAAAGGTGACGTCCGTAAGCTGCAGTGCCGGTGCGCACTTGCCCTGCAGACGTGGTGCTTGCGGGTTCCGGACGCCCGGGGCAGCCGGCACCGGAGTTGCGGCGAAGGATCCGCCGGCCGCTGGGTGACCTGCCCGCGCAACCGACGTTCCGGCGGCGACCCCGCCGGTGCCCTGACGACCTGCCGCGCGGCGGATGCCCGCCGGCAGCAGGGCGGGCGCGGACATCAGCCCGTCAGGTGTCCCGCTGGTTACCACGGTGCCTTGGTCGAGGATCAGCCAGGAGTCCGCGTCCAGGAGCGGCGGGTCGATGGCCTGGCCCAGGATCACCACCGCAGTCCCGGCCTTGGTCAGGTTGCGCACAAAGTCAGCCAAACCCGCCGCGCCAGCAGCATCCAGCGAAGCGTACGGCTCATCCATCAGCACCAACGGCGGCCCGGTGATGACGGCGCAGCCGATCGCCAGACGCCGGAGCTGCCCCCCGGAAAGCCGGTCAGGGCGGCGGTCCAGGAGCGCGGAGAGTCCCAGCAGGCCAGCAGTCCGGGTCACGGCTTCGCGCATGGCCGCTGGCGCCGTGCCCAGGTTTTCGAGCCCGAACGCCAGCTCCTCGGCCACGGTGGCCCGGACAGTGGACAGGATGGCTGCCGCGTCCTGGGGAACGAAGCCCACCTGGCGTCCCCAGGCGGCGGGATCGATGCGGGGGTCCACGGCGGTCCCGCCAAACGCGATCCGCGTCCCGGAAACCTCGAGGTGGCCCTGCAGTGTTCCCCCGCTTCCGGGCAGCAGCCAGCCGGCCAGGAGCCTGCCCAGGGTCGATTTGCCGCTGCCCGAGGCGCCCAGTATCGCTGTCAGCGAGCCAGGCTCTACTGCTAGATCAATGTCCTGCAGGGCAGCTGCCGTATGGTCGGGGTAGGTGAAGTTGCGGATGCTGGCTGCCAGGACATGCCCGGCACCTGCAGCTGCAGGTGCACCTGCTGTGGCGGGCGTCCTGGCCTCCGCTTCCTGCCCGGCACCTGGAGCACCTGCTGTGGCGGGCGTCCCGTCCCGAGGTGTCTGCCCCGCAGCTGCACCCCGCGCGGCGGGCGTCCCGTCCCGGGGTTTTTGCCCGGCGGCACCGAGCCGTTGTGGTTCAGCCATGGCTACGCTCCCCCGCTTCCGGGCCACAGCCGCCATGCCACAGCAGCGGCGGCCGCAAGGACCAGGGCGGGACGCAGCAGCCGCTGAGCGGCAGAGTCGGGCACTTCCCGGTAGCTGGTGCGTGGTCCCGGCGCACCAAAGCCCCGGGCCTCAAGGGCTGCGGCGCGGGTGCCGGCATCTTCCACCAGGGACAGCACCAGGGGCACTGCCTGTTGCCGGAAGGCTGCCAGCCGGGCCACCGGCCCGCGCCGGATCACCAGGCCGCGCGCTTCCTGGGCCTGTCGGATGTGGTCCACGCGTGCGGCGATGGCAGGCAACAGCGTCAGGGTGGAAGCCAGGACAAAGGCGAACCGGCCCCGCACACCGCGGGCGGACAGCGCGGCCACCAGGTCCGGCACGCTGACGCTGAACGAAAACAGCAGGAGGACCAGCACCACTGCCGAAAGCTGCACTCCCCGCCCGCCAGCAAACGCCAGTCCTTCAGCGGTGACGCGGACAGGACCCCACTGCGCCAGCACGGTCACCCCGCCGGGAAAGGAAAGCCCATGGACCAGCAGCAGCGAAAACCCCAACGGCACCAGGATGGCCACGGCGGTGGGCAGCAGCCGGCGGGCCGAACCGCTGACGGCCGAAATGCCAACCGCCACGACAGCAACGGTGAGGGACAGCGGCAGGCTGGCTGCCGCCGTCGTCATAACTGCTGTGCTGCCGGCAGCTGCCAGCAAGGTCAACGGGTGTAGGCGCACTGGCGTCAGCTACAGGTGTTCGGGGGTTCGGTGGATCACGGGCTTGCTGCTCAGGCAGCCCGGTCCGTGGTGTCGCCGGCCAGGACGCGGTGCTTGCGCAGGAAAGGGAACTGCATCCGGGCCCGGCGCGGCAATGCGTAGACCAGTACCGCCACGACGGTGAAAACGATGGCCTTGTCCATGGGGTCCGAGATCAGGGCCTGCTTGGTGATGGCCGCCAGAAGTGTGTCGCCCATCGCGCGGAACGCACCCACTATCGCACCGGTGGCGACGCCGGAGGTACCGCCGAAGACAAATGCGGCCACCGGCGCCGAGACCACACCGCCGATGATGCCCGTCACAAAACCCGCCACCGGGGCGAGGTAGAAGCGGCGGAAGAAGCCGTGCCGGGCGGCCAGGCCTGCCAGGGCGCCGATCAGGGCGGCGCCGGCAGCAAACGGAAGCACCGTGGGATTAAAGAAGGACCAGATGATGCTGCTGAGGGCGCCCGTGGCGGCACCGGCGGCCGGTCCTGCCAGGACGGCGATCAGCACGGTTCCCACCGCGTCAAGGTAGAACGGGACCAGGGTGCTGCCCACAAACTGGCCCAGCACGATGTTCAGCACCAGCGCCACCGGGATCAGGGCCACGGTGGATGCCGGCAGGGTGGGCAGGACTGCGGCGATCAGCAGGACCGCGCCCACCAGGAACCCGGAGAGGGCAATGAGGGCCGGGGCACTGCCGGGGCCGCCGGTGATGTCAGCAGGCTGGTTCAGCACCAGGTAGATGTAGGTTCCGGCGATGGCCAGGGCACCGGCGGCCTCCAGCAGCCTGCGCTTCCGGGCTGCGCCGGGGCCGGCTGCGGGCAATGTCAGGGAGGGCGATGACATGGGGTTTCCTTCAGGGGTGCGGGCACGGGGACCCGGAATTGCCGGGCCGCGCGGAACGCCGCCTATGTCACCTCGGCAGCGGCCTGCGGACAATGCGTCCGGCGGGCCGCCCACCATTCTACGGGCCGGGCGCGGCATGCTGCGCCGTCCTGCCATAAACTGCCGGAGGAAGGCCGGGCGGACCCGGAGCCCATTTTTTACCCCCGGAAAGACGGATACATGCCCCACTATGACCTGGCCATCATCGGCTCCGGATCCGGCAACTCGCTGATTACGCCGTTTTGGGACACCAAGCGGGTGGCCCTGATTGACGGCGGCGTGTTCGGCGGAACCTGCCTGAACGTGGGCTGCATCCCCACCAAGATGTACGTCTATCCGGCGGGCCTGGCGGCAGCGCCTGCCGAGGCTGCGCGGCTCGGGGTGGATATGAGCCTGGACAAGGTGCACTGGAACGGCATCCGCGACCGGATATTCGGCCGGATCGACGCCATCGCCGAGTCCGGGCGGAAGTACCGGGCAGATGAGCTGGACAACGTGGACCTGTACCAGGAGTACGTGCGGTTCACGGGGCCCCGCACCCTCGTGGGCACTTCCGGGGTCGAAATCACCGCCGACCAGGTGGTGGTGGCGGCAGGGTCCCGGGCGGTCCTGCCTGACGTACCGGGTATCGACCTGCCCCAGGTGCACACCTCCGACACCGTGATGCGCATCGACGGGCTGCCCGCCAGGGTTGTGGTGGTGGGTGGTGGCTACATCGCCGCCGAGTTCGCGTCCGTCTTCGCCGGATTCGGCTCCGAGGTCACCCAGGTGAACCGGTCAGGCCGGCTGCTGCGCGGCATCGACGCCGACGTTTCAACGCGCTTCGCCGCCGCGGCCGCCGCCCGCTGGAACCTGGTGCTGGACCACTCCCTGGAAGCCATCAACGATAACGGCGACGGCACCGTGACTGCCGTGTTCAAGGCCGCGGACGGCAGCCCGCTGCGCCTCGAGGCGGACGTGGTGCTGATGGCCACCGGCCGGGTCCCCAACTCCGACCGGCTGGACGTGGCTGCGGCCGGCTTCGACCTCACCAGCAACGGCACCCTTGCCGTGGACGGCAACCTGCGGATCCTGTCGGAGGGCAAGCCAGTAGCGGGCCTCTATGCGCTCGGGGACATCGCCAACGAATACCAGCTCAAGCACGTTGCCAACCGGGAAACCCGGGTGGTGGCCAACAACCTGGAAAACCCGGACCGGATGCGCAGCATCGACTACACCGCCGTCCCGTTTGCCGTGTTCTCGAACCCGCAGGTGGCATCCGTTGGCTTGTCCGAGGAGGACGCGCGGGCAGCAGCGGAACCGGGCACCGACATTGTGGCGGCAGTCCAGGACTACGGCAGCACGGCCTATGGCTGGGCCATGGAGGACGAAGAGGGCGTGGTCAAGCTGGTGGCGGAGAAGGCCACCGGCCGGCTGCTGGGAGCGCACATCATGGGCCATGAGGCCTCCATCCTGATCCAACCCCTGGTCCAGGCCATGGTGGCCGGCACAACAGTCCACCAGTTGGCGCGCGGCCCGTACTGGATCCACCCCGCGCTGACCGAAGTGGTGGAGAACGCGCTCCTCTCCTTGGACGTGGACGTCCCCGCAGACGCGCCCCTGTAGGCCGGTCCGTTGCCGTCGTCGGAAAGCCTTCAGCCCAGCCGGGTGGCGAGGCGTCCGACGGCGGCCACCAGCTCCGTGAAGGCCTGCTCCGGGTTGTTTGCCGAAACGATCCAGGCGTTGGGCGGTGCATTCCATAGCGCGCGGTAGTCCGCAACGGTGGTGCCGATCAGCAGTGGCGATTCCGTTTCGACGTCCACCGTGGCCAGCCGGGTGGCGTGTTCCAGGGTTCCGGCTGCCACCCCTGCAGCGAAGAAGTCGTGGACGTGGGCCAGGTAGCCCTGGTCGTAGCGCCGGTGGAATTCGAAGTAGAACCGCAGTGCGTCGGACAGGTGCCGGATCAGCGCGTTGCTGCTGGTGCTGGCCTGCCCCTCGGGCTGGTCCGGCAGGACCAGTTCGGGAACCGCTGCGCCGGCCGCTGCCGCAAGCTCCTGCACGTGGCGGGGATGCAGCTCCATCCGCTCGGTGGTGTCCAGTGAGCAGATGACGGGCAACCGGTCCAGGGGTTTGCCCCGGTATGCGGCAAACACCTCCTTGGCCGCGTGCGGATCAACGTGGGTGTTCCATTCCGCGGTGGGTGTGGTGTTTCCCTGGTGGTAGAAACTGCCGCCCATGATCACCACCCTGGCCAGCAGGTCCGGCAGGTCCGGTGCCCGGCGCAAAGCCAGCGCAAAGTTGGTCAGCGGCGCCGTGATGAGCGCCGTCAGCTCCCCCGGCTTGGCCCGCGCGTGTTCAATCCACAGGTCAACGGCGTCGCGGTCCGAAACGGCACCGTCGGGTTCCGGCAGGACGGCGTAGCCGATTCCCTGGGGGCCGTGGGTTTCCGGCGTTGTGACCAGTGGAATGGACAGCGGCACCCGCGCGCCAACCGCCACCTCGACGCCGGGCCGCCCGCACAGTTCCAGCAGCGCCAGGGTTGTGCGGGCCACCTGGTCCGCGTCCACGTTCCCCGGCGAGGCCGTCACGGCCACAAACTCCGTGTCAGGGAGTGCCGCGAGGTAGGCGATGGCCAGGGCGTCGTCGATCCCGGTGTCGACGTCGAGGAGGTAGGACGTCATGGTTGCCTAGAAGAGTGCCACCTTGGGGACAGCCGGAAAGATGCTGTCCAGTTCGGCCAGGTCAGCCGTGCCGGGCTGCCAGTCTGCCGCGGCGGCGTTCTGGTGCACCTGTTCGGGCTTGGTGGCGCCGGCGATCACGCTGGCAACCGACGGCTGGGCGGCGAGCCAGGAGAAGGCCACCTCGATTTCCGTCAGGCCGCGTTCCTTGGCGAACCGGCTGTAGGCGCCCAGCTGGTCCCAGTCGGCGTCGTTCACCAGGTTGGTGCGGGTGTGGCTGAGCCTGGAACCGTCCGGGGCGTGGCCGGGCGAGTACTTGCCGGTCAGCAGGCCGTTGGCCAGGGGGAAGTAGGGCAGGACACCCAGCCCAAACTCCTCCGCTGCGGGAGTCACCTCCAGTTCGGCGCGCCGGTCCAGGAGGTTGTAGTGGTTCTGGGTGGAGATGAACCGGGTGCTGCCCAGTTCGCGGGCCACGTACTCGGCCTGGGCGATCTGCCAGCCGGAGCGGTTGGAGTGCCCGATGTAGCGGACCTTCCCACTGCTGACCAATGCGTCGAGTGCTGCAAGCGTCTCATCAATGGGCGTGAGCGGGTCCGGTGTGTGGAACTGGTAAAGGTCGATCCAGTCCGTTCCGAGCCGGCGCAGGGACGCGTCCACGGCCTGGATGATGTAGCGGCGGGATCCCCGGGCGCCGAAGTCCGGTCCGCTGGCGCCCTTCATGTCCATGCCGAACTTGGTGGCCACCACGGCGGCGTTGCGCCGGCCGGCCAGGGCCTTGCCCAGCATGGTCTCGCTCAGGCCGGGTTCGCGGCCGTAGGCATCAGCGACGTCGAAAAAGGTGATGCCGGCGTCGAGTGCTGCGTGCACCACGGCGTCAGTGCCGGCCTGGGACTCGGTGGCGGTGCTGGCCCGGCCAAGGTTGTTGCAGCCCAGCCCCACGGTGGAGACTGTCAGTCCGGATTTTCCGACGCGGCGGTACGAGGTCACAGGCGGGCTCCTAAAGGGTGAAACTGTTGGCGGGCTTGGCGGAATGCTTGAGCTTGAAGGTGCCCGGTTCGTTGAACGCGGCGGCACCGATGCTGAGCTTGGTGAAGTCGAGGTCTTCACCGCGGGCGCAGACCTTGATGGCGTTGACGGCCTTGTTGACGTCCGGCACCAGGCAGAAGATGTTCAGCTTGAAGGCGGTGAATTCCGAGCGTTCAACAGTGCCCAGGCCGCGCCACGCCAGATGGCTGATGAAGGCGTCCGTGGCTTTCTCCTCAAGGTAGCGGTCCCGTTCGGTGCCTTCACGGGTTTTGAGGGCAAACTGGGCCACCACCCAGGACAGCTCGGATTCGGGAATTTCGGCATAGCCGTCTTCGGCGCACTGTGCCGCGAACGCGTCCAGGAGGCCGTCGGCTTCGGCACTGCCGGGCACGTCGGTTTCCTCTGTTTTGCTCTGGTGGCCCACTACGCCGTAGTTCATCACAAACTGGTTGTAGTCCTCATCGAACCAGGCTTCCCGGAACTGCAGGACACCTTCGTCGTCGCGTTTGTAGACCCTGACAATTTCGCTCATGTGCGTCCCTTGGTAAACCATGCGGCATCGGTGCCGTCGAACGGCGCCTGCTGCGCCGTGACGGCCTGGTAAAGCTCCTGGGTGGACTGCTGCAGCGATGCTGCCAGCCCGTCCGGATAATCCATCTGTTCGCGGTGTTCGGCGAACTCGTCTTCGTCGTCGATGAACACCCCGCGGCTGTCCATCCGGATCACGTCAAGGTCCATGTCGATCACATGGAATTCCATCACTCCGCGGCGGATGGGCTGCCATTCGTGGGCCACGGCGAGGTCGATGTAGACGCGCATCCCGTGGGGGTGGGCGTCGTCGTAGAACGTGGCCACCCAGTCCCCCTGGCGCGGAACCAGCAGGACGGCGTCGGACTCGGTGTAAAACGCGAGGCCGGGGCGGGAGCAGAATTCGTTGGTGCCCTGGAAGATCCACCAGCCGTGCTCGTCCTCGCCCAGATAGCGTCCGGGCACCACCCAGTGGGCGGTGCCGTCCCATTTGCGGTTGCGGGCCACCACCAGCTGTCCCGGTTCCAGGCCCACCGGAACGCGGGTGGCGCCCGGCTCCCCGTGTCCGGCGGGTGCCCCCAGGACTCCGGGGTACTGCAGGATCTCCCCGCCCCTCACAGGATCGGCAGGCTGCCGGTGGTGGGGTGCTCCTGGCCCGGCAGCGGGCGTGCGAACGGCACCTTGGTGCCCAGCACCTGGGCAACAACGTCATGCGTGATCTGCTGGGCTGTCAGGCCAACGCGTTCCATCACCTGGCCGCGGGTGCCGTGGTCCAGGAATTCAACGGGCAGGCCCACTTCGTTCAGGGCCGTGTCAACACCGGCGGCCCGCATCTCCTGGCGGATCCTGGAGCCAACGCCACCGGCCCGGACGCCGTCCTCGATGCAGACCACCAGGCGGTGGTGCGATGCCAGAGCGATGATCGAGCGCCGCACGGGCAGGACCCAGCGGGGGTCAACCACCGTGGTGCTGATGCCCTGCGCGCCGAGCCGGTTGGCAATATCGAGGGCGAGTTCCGACATGGCGCCGACGCTGACGATCAGGACGTCGTTTTCGGTGGCGCCGGACGGGCGGCGGGACAGGACATCCACGCCGTCGCTGAGCCGCTCAAGGGCCTCGACCTCGGCACCGACGGAGCCTTTTGAGTAGCGGACCACGCTGGGCGCGTCGCTGATGGCCACGGCTTCGCGGAGTTCCTCGCGCAGCCGGGTGGCGTCACGGGGCGCTGCCAGGTGCAGGCCGGGGACGATCTGCACCATTGACATGTCCCACATACCGTGATGGCTGGCGCCGTCCGGTCCGGTCACGCCGGCCCGGTCAAGGACGATGGTCACGCCCGCTTTGTGCAGGGCGACATCCATCAGCAGTTGGTCGAAGGCCCGGTTGAGGAATGTGGCGTAGACAGCGACCACCGGGTGCAGGCCGCCGAAGGCCATGCCGGCGGCGGACGTCAGGGCGTGCTGTTCGGCGATGCCGACGTCGATCACGCGGTCCGGGTGCCTGGCCGCGAACTTGTGCAGGCCCACGGGGATGAGCATGGCGCCTGTGATGCCCACAACGTCTTTGCGTTCATCGGCGATCGCCGCGATTTCGTCGGCGAAGACGGACGTCCAGGACTGGGCGCCGGCGCTGCCCGTAGGTTCGCCGGTTTCCGGGTCGATGATGCCCACGGCGTGGAACTGGTCCGCTTCGTGGGCCCGGGCCGGGGCGTAGCCGTGGCCTTTTTCGGTCATGGCGTGGACAATCACGGGGCCGGCGTAGTTCCTGGCCGTGGACAGGGCGTGTTCCATGGCCTGCAGGTTGTGGCCGTCCACCGGGCCGATGTACTTCATGCCGAGGTCCTCGAACATGCCCTGGGGTGCCCACCAGTCCTTGATGCCCTTTTTCATGGCATGCAGGCTCTTATAGGTGAACTGGCCGGCAGGGCCGCCGTTCTGCAGCTTCCGCTTCCACCAGTCCAGGGCGCCTTCGTACGCTGGCGCAGCGCGGAACGAGTCGATGGTGGGCCGCAGGGACGCCAGGTAGTCTGCGAAACCGCCTACGGTGGGCGCGTAGGACCGGCCGTTGTCGTTGACCACGATGACTACGCGGCGGCGTTTGTCGGCGGCGATGTTGTTGATGGCCTCCCAGGCCATGCCGCCGGTCAGGGCACCGTCGCCCACCACGGCGACGACGTGCCGGTCACCTTCGCCCGTCAGCTGCCGGGCGCGGGAGATGCCGTCCGCCCAGGACAGGGAAGACGAGGCGTGGGAACTTTCCACGATGTCGTGGACGGATTCAGCACGTGACGGGTAGCCGGACATGCCGCCTTCCTGGCGGAGGGTGCTGAAGTCCTGGCGTCCCGTGAGCAGCTTGTGGACGTACGACTGGTGGCCGGTGTCAAACACAATGCTGTCGCGGGGTGAATCGAAGATGCGGTGCACGGCAAGCGTCAGTTCCACCACGCCGAGGTTCGGTCCGAGGTGGCCGCCCGTCTGTGAGACGTTTGTGATCAGGAAGTCCCTGATCTCGGAGGACAGCGTTTCCAGCTGCTCCCCGCTCAACTCGTTCAGGTCCTGCGGTGTCCGGATGGTGTCCAGGATTCCCAAATGGCCCCTCCTTCGGGTGGTAGACGTGCCGCTTAACTCTAACGCCTCGGCCCACCCGAACAGCCGAAGCCCCGGCTGGTCGGTGACCGGCCGGGGCTTCGGGGTGGTGCCTGCTGGCAGGACCTGCGCTAGTTCGCGGAGATCTGGCGCAGCACGTACTGCAGGATGCCGCCGTTGCGGTAGTAATCCGCTTCGCCCGGCGTATCGATGCGCAGGACGGCGTCGAACGACTTCGAGGAGCCGTCTTCAGCCGTCGCCGTGACCTTGAGGGTCTTCGGCGTGGTGCCCTCGTTCAGGGCGGTGACGCCCTCAACGGAGAACGTCTCCGTGCCGGTCAGGCCCAGCGTGGCTGCGGACTCGCCGGCCGGGTACTGCAGCGGCAGGACGCCCATGCCGATGAGGTTGGAGCGGTGGATCCGCTCGTAGCTCTCGGCGACGACAGCCTTGACGCCCAGCAGCGCGGTGCCCTTGGCGGCCCAGTCACGCGAGGATCCCGAACCGTATTCCTTGCCGGCCAGGACCACCAGCGGGGTGCCGGCAGCCTGGTAGTTCTGCGCGGCGTCGTAGACGTAGGCCTGGGGACCGTCGGCCTGGGTGAAGTCGCGGGTGAAGCCACCCTCAACGCCGTCCAGGATCTGGTTCCGGATGCGGATGTTCGCGAACGTGCCGCGGATCATCACTTCGTGGTTGCCACGGCGTGAACCGTAGGAGTTGAAGTCCTTGCGCTCCACACCGTTGGCCAGGAGGTACTGGCCTGCGGGGGTGTCGGACTTGAACGAACCGGCCGGGGAGATGTGGTCGGTGGTGACCGAATCGCCCAGCTTGAGCAGCACCCGGGCACCGGCGATGTCCGTCACCGGCGCGGGTTCTGCCTGCATGCCCTCGAAGTACGGGGGCTTCCGGACGTACGTGGAGTTCGGATCCCAGGCGAACGTGTCGCCGGCGGGGGTGTCCAGGGCCTTCCAGCGGTCGTCGCCGTCGAAGACGCCCTCGTAGCCGCGGGCGAACATGTCGGAGTCGATCGAGGAATCGATAACCTGCTGGACCTCGACCGGGTTGGGCCAGATGTCCTTCAGGAAGATCTCGTTGCCGGCTTCGTCCTTGCCCAGCGCGTCGGTGTCGAAGTCGAAGTCCATGGAACCGGCCAGGGCGTAGGCGATGACCAGCGGCGGGGAGGCCAGGTAGTTCATCTTGACGTCCGGGTTGATCCGGCCTTCGAAGTTGCGGTTACCGGAGAGCACTGCGGTGACGGAGAGGTCGTTGGCCTGGATGGCCTCGGAGATCTCGGCGTCCAGCGGGCCGGAGTTGCCGATGCAGGTGGCGCAGCCGTAGCCCACGATGTAGAAGCCGAGCTTCTCCAGGTACGGGGTGAGGCCTGACTTCTCGTAGTAGTCGGTGACTACCTTGGAGCCCGGCGCCACGGAGGTCTTGACCCACGGCTTGGAGGTCAGGCCCTTG
Organism: Pseudarthrobacter sp. MEB009; assembly: GCF_030208875.1. Taxonomy (NCBI): domain Bacteria; kingdom Bacillati; phylum Actinomycetota; class Actinomycetes; order Micrococcales; family Micrococcaceae; genus Pseudarthrobacter; species Pseudarthrobacter sp. MEB009. The sequence goes on along the minus strand of NZ_JARVTC010000015.1, from coordinate 11,901 downwards.
TCCACGGCGTTGCGTGCCAGCAGTGCTGCGGCAAGCATGACCGAGGGGTTGGACGTGTTGGTGCAGGACGTGATGGAGGCGATGGAGACCGCTCCGTGGTCCAGCTCGAATTCGCGTCCGTCAGCCGTGGTGACGTGCACCGGGTTGGACGGGCGGCCCACCGCACCGTTGGCGGCGGATTCCACGCGGCTGGTTTCGGTGGTGTGCGAATCAGCGTGCGTGAACGACGGGGCGTCCGAGGCCGGGAACGACTCGTCCAGGGACTCGTCGACGCTGCCGTCCTCGATGGCCACGTAGTTGTGGATGTCCTTGCGGAACTGCTCCTTGGCGTCCGTGAGCTCGATGCGGTCCTGCGGACGCTTCGGGCCGGAAATGGACGGCACAACGGTGGACAGGTCCAGCTCAAGGTACTCGGAGAACTTGATCTCACGGGAAGGATCGTGCCAGAGGCCCTGTTCCTTCGCGTAGGACTCCACCAGGGCGACGTTCTCTTCCGCGCGGCCGGTGAGGCGCAGGTAGTCGAGGGTGACGTCGTCGATCGGGAACATGGCGGCCGTGGAGCCGAACTCCGGGCTCATGTTGCCGATCGTGGCGCGGTTTGCCAGCGGCACCGCGGCAACACCTTCGCCGTAGAACTCCACGAACTTGCCCACGACACCGTGCTTGCGAAGCTGCTCGGTGATGGTCAGCACCACATCAGTGGCGGTGGCGCCGGCCGGGATGGACCCGGTCAGCTTGAAGCCCACAACGCGCGGGATCAGCATGGAGACGGGCTGGCCCAGCATGGCAGCCTCGGCTTCGATGCCGCCAACGCCCCAGCCGAGCACGCCCAGGCCGTTGACCATGGTGGTGTGCGAGTCGGTGCCCACGCAGGTGTCGGGGTAGGCACGCAGGGCGCCATCCACCTCGCGGGTCATGACGGTGCGGGCCAGGTATTCGATGTTGACCTGGTGCACAATGCCGGTTCCCGGCGGAACGACCTTGAAGTCATCAAATGCCGTCTGGCCCCAGCGCAGGAACTGGTAACGCTCCCCGTTGCGCTGGTATTCGATCTCCATGTTGCGCTCCAGCGCGCCGGAGTTACCGAATGCATCGATCTGGACCGAGTGGTCAATGACCATCTCGGCAGGAGCCAGGGGGTTCACCCGCTTGGGGTCACCGCCCAGTTCCTTGACCGCTTCACGCATTGTCGCCAGGTCCACCACACAGGGGACGCCGGTGAAGTCCTGCATGATCACGCGTGCCGGCGTGAACTGGATTTCTGTATCGGGCTGGGCATTTGGATCCCAGCCTGCCAAGGCGCGGACGTGATCGGCAGTGATGTTCGCGCCGTCCTCGGTCCTCAACAGGTTTTCAAGCAATACCTTGAGGCTGAACGGAAGGTTTTCTGCACCTTCAACGGAGTTCAACCGGAAAATTTCGTATTCGGTTCCGGCTACATTAAGTTTGCCTTTTGAACCGAAGCTGTCCACAGTGCTCATCGCAGGACTCCTCTCGCAACAGTTTCATCTTTGTCGCGCGGTTGACCGCTTGCTAGTTAGGAAGCCCTAATTAGTCCGGGCTCGAAAATTGCACACGGCCGGCCGTGGAAACGGAGCGCGACGTGGGACTACTTAGCCCCATAGTAGTGGTATCAGCCGCGCGGAGTCAGCAGTGCCACCGTCTCCAGGTGGTGGGTGTGCGGATAAAGATCGAACCCGCGCAGCCCGGCAAGCTCCCAGCCCTCCTGCTGGAAGTAACCCACGTCACGGGCGAACGACGCCGGATCGCAGGATACGTAGGCAATGGCCCGGGGTGCCGCGGCAACGAGTTGGCGCACCACGTCCTTGCCGGCGCCGGCGCGGGGCGGGTCAAGGACCAGGGCGTCGAAATTCCGCGGCTTCTGGCGCAGGACGCGTTCCACACGCCCCTGTTCGATCTCCACCTGCGGTGCTGCGTGCAGGTTTTTGCGGGCGTCGCGGCTGGAGCCGGTGGCGCCTTCGACGGACAGGACCGAGCCTGTCTCACCCACCGCGTCAGCCAGGACTGCGGTGAACAGCCCGGCTCCGGCGTACAGGTCAGCCACCACTGAGCCTGGTTCCAGGAAGCCGCCGCCGTGCAGGAATTCTGTGACAGCGCCCACAAGCGCTCCGGGCGCGTCGCGGTGGATCTGCCAGAAGCCTGCACCGGTGACCCGGTACTCGTGGCCGACGGCGGTTTCCTGGACCCAGGTGCGGCCCCGTAGCTGCTGGACTTCTTCGGTCTCCGGATCAAGCGCCGCGACGGACACGTCATCGGGAAGCTGGGCGGCGATCCGGCTCAGCCGCTTGGGTGTGGTTCCGCCCGGCGCCAGGAGCACCAGCGGGCGGGAGCCGTTGGCGGGTGCCGCGACTTCGACGCGTTCGATGCCCTGCAGGTCGATGTCCCAAAGGTTCAAGGCGTTGACGGCGTCCGTGGCCAGGGGCATCCCGCGGACGGGGACGATATGCGTGGAGCGGTGCGCGTGCATGCCCAGCTTGCCGCCGGTGGTAACCGAGAAGCTGGCCCGCGTGCGCCACCCAAGGCCTGTCCCGCCGTCGGCCGCTTCACCTGCCGCTTCCACGGCGTCACCGGACCAGCCGGCCACGGGCCCGTCGATGCCGGCGAGCCGCTGGAGCTGTTCGTTGAGCACCTCGGCCTTAAGCCGGCGCTGCCGGGCCAGGGTAATGTGTCCGAACTCGGCGCCGCCCACGGGCGGGTGGCCGGCCCCCCAGGCCCGGCCGGAGTCGGCTGCGCGCCAGAAATGCTCCACCCGGTCCGGGGACGCCTCCAGCACCTCCACAACGTCGGCCCGCCAGAACTTGGCCTTCTCCCCCGCGTCCGTCAGCCGGACCCGGACTTTCTCGCCGGGGATGCCGTGCCGGACAAAAATGACCCGGCCCTGGTGCCGCGCGACGCAGTGGCCGCCATGCGCCACGGGGCCCACCTCGAGGATGAACTCCTCTCCGGCGTGCGCGCCGGAATCAGCGGGGGCGGGATGGGTGGAGGTCTTGCCGGTCATTACACGTCCTGGAGGTTCTTTGCTTCTTCGGATGATTTGAGCTGCCACGGCACGCTGGCCACCATGACCCCGGGCTCGAAGTGAAGGCGGGTCTTGATGCGCAGCGCTGTCTGGTTGTGCACCAGCTGCTCCCACCACTTTCCCACCACGTATTCGGGGATATAGACCACAATCAGGTCGCGCGGGGAATCCAGGCGCATCTGCTTGACATAGTCCATGATCGGGGTGACGGTTTCGCGGTAGGGGCTGGCGAGGACCGTGAGGGGAACAGGGATTTCGAGCTTTTCCCAGTCCGCCACGGTGTGTGCCGTTTCGCCGGGTTCAATGTCCACCGTAATCGCATCGAGCCGCGAGGGCCGCGAGGCGCGGGCGTAGGCCAGTGCGCGCAGGACGGGTTTGCGGACGTGGGAGACCAGCAGGACGGCGTGCACGCGGGTGGGCAGGGCGCGGGGCGAGGAGTCCTCGTCCACGGCCAGTTCCTTGGCCACGTTGTCGTAGTGGGCGCGGATGCTCCACATGATCAGGAACAGGACAAACATGGCCAGCAGGGCGATCCAGGCGCCCTGCTCGAACTTGGTGATCAGGACAATGACCAGCACCAGCGCCGTCATGCCGAAACCGATGCTGTTGATGGTGCGGGACTTCGCCATCCTGCGCCGGACAGCTTTGTCCTTGGCCAGTTTCAGTTCCCGGCCCCAGTGCCGGATCATGCCCAGCTGGCTGGCCGTGAAGGAAATGAACACCCCCACGATGTAGAGCTGGATCAGCTTGGTGACGTCGGCATTGAAGGCGATGATCAGCACCAGGGCGCCCGCGGCGAGGGCAAGGACTCCGTTGCTGAACGCGAGCCGGTCACCGCGGGTCCGCAGCTGGCGGGGCAGGTAGCCATCCTGGGCCAGGATGGAGCCCAGCACCGGGAAGCCGTTGAAGGCGGTGTTGGAGGCGAAAACCAGGATGATGCCGGTGGCGGCCACCACGATGTAGAACGGGATCGAGCCGGGGCCGAAGATGGTCTGGGCGATCTGGCTGATGGCGGGGTTCTGGATGTAGTTGTCCGGCAGCGGCTGGCCGTTGAGCAGGAACTCCTTGGCAGGATCCAGCACAATGTGCACCTTCGTGGCGTTGGCCAGGTACATGATGCCGGCCAGCATCGACGCGCCGATCACGCCCAGCAGCAACAGGGTGGTGGCCGCGTTTTTGCTTTTGGGCTTTTTGAAGTTGGGCACGCCGTTGCTGATGGCCTCCACGCCGGTCAGGGCGGCGGCACCCGAGGAGAAGGCCCGCAGGAGCAGGAAGGCGCCGGCGAGGCCCACCAGGCCTTCATCGAAGCCCTGGGCGGGCACGATCGTGAACGCCGCGGACGGCGCCTCGCCGAGCTGGCCGGTGGCCGCCTGGTAGACGCCCACGCCGGTCATGCCCAGGATCGAGGCCATGAAGATGTAGGTGGGCACGGCAAAGACGCTGCCCGCCTCCTTGATGCCGCGGAGGTTCACCAACGCAAGGATTACGACGCCGATGGTGGCGATGAGCGCTTGTTGCCCGTGCAGGGCGGGCACGGCCGTGGTCAGGTACGCGGCGGCCGAGGACATGGACACGGCCACAGTCAGGACATAGTCCACCAGGAGTGCGGACGCGACGGTGAGCCCGGCGTATTTGCCCAGGTTCTCGTTGGCGATCTCGTAATCGCCGCCACCGGAGGGATAGGCGTGCACATTCTGCCGGTAGGAAGCCACCACCGTGAGCAACACCACCATCACGGCCAACCCAACCCACGGGGAGAAGGCCACCGCGCTGACCCCGGCCAGGGCCAGGGTGAGCAGGATTTCATCCGGCGCATAAGCCACGGAGGAGAGGGCGTCGGAGGCGAAGACCGGCAGTGCAATCCTTTTGGGAAGCAAGGTGTGGGCCAGGCGGTCGTTCCTGAAGGGCCGGCCCACCAGCACGCGTTTGACGGCGTTCAATATTGTCAGCACTCCACAAAGCTAGTCTGAATCAAGGGCTGTGTCATGGCGGCCCGGGGAAGGCGATTAACGGCGGCATGCCGGTAGAGTTCTAGCTGCACGGCCCGGGCTTGAATACAGAGGAGAATCGGTGGCGCATTTCGTGATCATGGGATGTGGCAGGGTGGGGGCGACGCTGGCGCACACGCTGGAGGACGCCGGCCATTCCGTCGCCATCATCGACCAGGACGACAGGGCCTTCCGCCGGCTCCGCCCGGGATTTACGGGCCGCAAGGTGACCGGCGTCGGATTCGACCGGGACACCATGAAGCAGGCCGGTGTTGACGACGCCTACGCCTTCGCTGCTGTCTCCAGCGGCGATAATTCGAACATCCTGGCCACGCGGGTGGCCCGGGAGACGTTCCATGTGCCGCATGTTGTGGCCCGGATCTACGATCCCGGCCGCGCGGAAATCTACCAGCGGCTGGGCATCCCCACCGTAGCTGCGGTCCGCTGGAGCGCGGACCAGGTCCTGCGCCGCATCCTGCCCGAACAGCACCTGGCCGGTGACTACCGTGAGCCGTCAGGGCGCCTGGTGCTCGCGGAGGTGGACCTCGACGCCGGGTGGATCGGGCACCGGATCAGCAGCATTGAACAGGCTGCGTCCGTCCGGGTTGCGTACCTGACCCGCTTCGGGGAAGGCCTGCTGCCCGACGCCGGGACCGCCTACCAGGACGGCGATACCGTGCACGCCATGCTGCAGGTTGACCGCAGCGCCCAGGTCGCCCAGATCCTGGCCAAAGCCCCCGCCAAGGAGTTGCAGTGAAAGTGGTCATCGTCGGCGCCGGCAGCGTCGGATCCTCGATCGCCCGGGAGCTTTTGTCCCACAAGCATGAGATCCTGCTGATCGACCTGAAGCCCGAAGTGATTGGCCGCAGCGGCCTGCGGGGAGCGCGGTGGCTGGTGGGCGACGCCTGTGAGCTGAGCACACTGCAGAACGCCAAAATGGAGGACGCCGACGTGGTGGTGTCCGCCACCGGTGACGACAAGGTCAACCTGGTGGTCTCCCTGCTGGCCAAGACCGAGTTCGGCGTGGGCCGCACGGTGGGCCGGGTGAACAACCCCAAAAACGACTGGATGTTCAACGATTCCTGGGGTGTGGACGTGGCCGTCAACACCCCGCAGTTGATGACGGCGCTGGTCGAGGAAGCCGTGGAAATTGGCGACCTGGTGAGGCTGCTGACGCTCCAGACGGGGGTGTCCTCGATTGTTGAGTTCACCGTGCCGCACGACTCGCACGTGATCGGCCGGACCGTGGGCACCATTGAATGGCCGGAGGATTCCACCCTGGTGGCGATCCTGCGGGACCACGCCCCCATCACGCCCAGCCGCGACGATGTGATCGATGGCGGGGACGAGCTCTTTTTTGTCACCACCATCGCCGCCGAAGACGAACTGCGGGCCTTGCTGTCCGCAGAGTCGGCCGGCACGGAGCCAGCCGATGCTGATCCGGACGGAGCTGACCGGACCGGCGCTGATCGGACCGGCGCCACGGGTCAGCATGCGCCGGAGGACGGGTTCGACGGGTAGCCCAGCGGGTTATTGCGGTGGGGTTGGGATGCCTGCTGTTTGCCTGCTAGGGCTGCAGCCCTTCAGCCTGCCCGTCCTTCGTGTTTCCGGCAGTTGCCTCGCTTGACCCTGCGGGCCGGGTGACCAGCCAGGCGATCCACACGCCCAGGATGTAGAGGGGCGCACCCATAATGAGGCGGGTAGTGGCCAGGGCGGCAAGGCCGTCCGGGCCCATCAGGTACAGCGGGACCTGGACCAGGAGCCGAAGGGCCAGGACAGCCACGATGATCCAGGTCCCCAGCCGGTAGGCCTTGAGCCGGGCCGGGTCTTTGCGCCAGTCCAGTCCTTCATTACGGATAAACCCGAAAAGAAGTCCGGCCACGGGCCATTTGATGATGATGGAGAGGACCATCGCCAGGACGTACGCGGCGTTGGTGATGAGCCCGGGCAGGTAGAAGTCTTCGGCTTTCCCGGTGCTGTTGGCGAGCCAGGCGGAGATGCCTACGCCCACCACACCTGCCAGGGCCTGGGTGAGCGGCTTGCGCTGGACCAGGCGAACCACGGTGAACACCGCTGCCGTGCCCAGTGCTGCCACGAGCGACGGGGTGAGGTCCCGGGTGATGGTGAACGCGATCAGGAACACAAGTCCCGGCGCGATGCTTTCGGCGATGCCCTGGATGCCGCCAGCGCTGCGCAGCACGTCCACCTGGCCAGTGTGGGTCCGGTGCAGACCTGCCTTGGCCGCATATTCGGCGGCAAGTGCGGAGGTTGGCGTTGTGGTGTCCCGTACGTTTGAGGCCGGGCCGTTGTCCCGGCCCGACGCTTCGGCTTCGGCGATGCCGGACTCGCTGGCGGCGCCGGGTTCGCCCAAGGCGCCGGGGCCTTCCGGGGTGGAGGACGGTTCGTGCTGGGGCGCGGTCATTCGTTCTCCTGGTGGGAAAGTATCTCGTAACGAGGATTGAAGATCGTTGGCAGGCCTTCGCTCCGGGAGAGCATTCCTTCGAGGCGAAGTTCAGTGCCTGCTTCGATGCCTGGGACACGCCGCCGGCCCAGCCAGACCACGCGGAGCCGGGCCCGGCGGCCGGCCGTGGCGGTACTGCCGGGGCGGGGCGGTTCGGCGTCCGACATGATGGCGGTGAACGCCGCGGTCCGGTCGGCCGGGAAATAAGTGACGGACTCTATCCGGCCCCGGCAGAGGACCCGGCCCTTCGCCGGTAGTTGGCTGAGCGGGACGGGAACGCCGGCGGCCGGGACTCCGCCCTGCTCCGGATCAGCCAATCTGAGTGGTTTCGGGACCGCGTTCGGGCTCTTCGAGGACAGGTCCACCGGCGGGTGTGGGGCTGGCGGCAGCATCCTTGGGCAGGCGCAGCTGCAGCAGGTCGCGGGGAGGCATGGGAACGTCGCCGCGGATCACTACCACTTGGCGGAACAATGACTCGAGGGCTTCGGCAGCCGGGCGTTCCAACGCTGCCGGGCCGCCCAGCACGCCACGGAGGAACCAGCGGGGACCGTCGACGCCGATGAAGCGCGCCACCCGGTAGCCCTGGCTGCCGTCGGGGAGTCCGGCGGGGAGCTTGGCAACCAGTTCGGTGCCGAATGATCCTTCAACTTCCTCAACCTGGCCGCCCTGCGAACCGACCGACTGGCCGATCTGGCCGCGGATCTCGTCCCAGAGTTCCTCGGTCTTGGGTGCAGCGAACGCCTGCAACTGAAGGCTTGAACCGTTGAGGTCAAGGGTCACGGCCACAACGCGCTGGGTGGCTTCCTCCACCTCGAGCCGCAACTGGAGGCCCTCGCTCGGCGCGATCAGGAGAGCGCCGAGGTCGATGTAACCGTCCTGGCTGCTGATCTCCGATTCGTCGAACGGTCCTGTGGCGCTCCGCTCCGTACTCTCCGCCTTGGCTTCCGCAGCTTCTGCGGTGTCCAGCGAATCGTCCGGTTCGGCTGCCTTTTCCTTATTGGCTTTCCTGCCGAGCCCAAAGACCATGGGGTTCTCCTTTGTAGTAGCTGTTCCGGTCCGGCCCGAGGGGTCCCGCCGTCGTTCTGTGCTGCTCCAGCAGCAGCGCGGTGCAGGAGCCGGAAACTAGGCGCTGGGGAGGCCGAAGCCTCCTGTGGATCCGAACCCGCCGGTGCCCCGGGCGGATCCGGTCAATTCGTTGACCGGGACGAACTGCGCGTATTCAACGCGCTGAATGACCATCTGGGCAATTCTATCGCCGCGTTTGAGTTCGATCGCGTTACTGGTGTCGGTATTGAGGAGGGTCACGGAAATTTCGCCGCGGTACCCGGCGTCCACTGTCCCCGGGGCGTTGACGATTGTCAGGCCGTGCTTGGTGGCCAGCCCGGAACGGGGGTGGATCAGGGCGACGAAACCGGCCGGGAGGGCAATGGCCACACCGGTTGGCACAAGCCTTCGCTCACCCGGCTGCAGGGTTACGTCCTCGCGGGCCCGAAGGTCTGCTCCGGCATCGCCCGGGTGTGCGTACGACGGCGGTTCAAGTCCGGAATCAAGCATTTTCAGCTGCACCTGGAGAGTGGGAGCCGTTGCGGCTGCGTCCGTCTCTGCGGTGGCTTGTTCGGGCAGGGCATCAGTTGTGGCGGGTTGATCAGTCACAGTCACACACTCTAACCCCCGTCGCCAGCACCGGCCTAGGCGGCGGGGACGCCTGCCGACACGGATCTGCTGAGTCTTGGCCCGCCGTCGGACGCCTTGCTTCCTGTTGCCGGTCTGCCAAGGTGAAATAGGCAGGCAAAGGTGGAAAGCTGGGCACATGCCCGAATCAAGCACGCCCACTCCTGTTCCCAGTACTCCGACTCCCGGGACTTCCATCATCTACCGGGAGAAGCTCTGGCCGAACGTGTGGATCTGGATCATCTCGGCGGGCATTGCCGGCGCGGGAATCCTGGTGTTTGCACCCATCAGCGCTGGTGCCGGCTACACGGCGGCGGCAGTGCTGTTTGTGATCATCGCGGCACTGCTTATCTTGTCCACCCCCACCATTGTGGTGACTGGGGATTCGGTGACGGTGGGACGTGCCACCATCGAACGCCGCTTCGTTGGTTCCGTGGAGGCCTTCCGGGCCCGCGAGGCGACGGCGGAGCGCGGCACCCGGCTCAACGGCCTGACGTACCTGTGCATCCGCGGCTGGATTGATCCCGTGGTGAAGATCGAGATCACCGATCCCGCCGACCGGACACCGTTTTGGCTGACCTCCAGCCGCCGGCCGGACGAACTGGTTGCGGCACTGACCCGGAACTGAAGTTCCCACGCCGCATGAATTACTGCAGAAAACGCCGGAAATTTGCGGCGCGCCCTGCCACTTGAACCGATTCCGCCCTGCCGGATGGCAGAGTTTCGTTTGATAGTAATGCCAGGGTGGAGGATTTGTATGCAGGATCTACGGCTTGTAGGCGTACACGACGACGGGACTCACCTCCTGTTGAGCGGGGCCGGCGGCGAGATGTTCCAGCTGCCGATCGATGAAGCGCTGAGGACAGCAAGCAGGGCCACGGCAAAGCCGAAGGCTGACGTGCCGGCCATTCCCATGTCCCCGCGGGACATCCAGGCGCGGATCCGCGCCGGTGCCACGGCGGCGGACGTGGCGGAGCTTTCAGGGCTGCCGTTGGCCAAGGTTGAGCGCTACGAGGGCCCGGTCCTCGCGGAACGTGACTACGTTGCCCAGCAGGCCCGCAAGGTGGAAGTTGCCACCCCCTCCCCCGGCCACGACATTTACCGCTCTGCTTTTGGGGACAACCCGGCAACGCTCGCCGACATGGTGGCCCACCGGCTCTCAGCCCACGGCATTAGTGCCTCCACCGTTGAATGGGACTCCTGGCGCCGCCAGGACGGCCTGTGGACGGTTTCGGCCGCGTTCGAAACCGAAAACGGCGCCACCGCCGGGATCGGTGAGGAACCGCCCGCCCTGTGGACGTTCAACCCGGGCCGCAAAACCCTGCTGAACGCCAACCGGTGGGCCCAGCAACTCAGTGAGCTTGAGCCCTTGGACGGGCCCGTTCCGGCACGTCGCCTTTCCGCCGTCTCGGACCGGCCCTTTGATTTCGAAACCGATGCAGACGCCGCAGCCGCCGGCGCTGCCTCTGTCGCTGCCGGCACCGATCCTGACGGAATCCTCGATATGCTCCGCTCCCGTCGCGGGCAGCGGCTGGGTGTGGACGAGCAGTCCGATGACGCCCTGGCCCTGCTCCTCACACACGGAGTCCCGGCCGCCCACCCGCGGCCTTCAGAGGTCATCCCGGAGCCGGAACCAGCCGAAGACGAATCCACGGATGACGCAGTCGAAACGCCGGCCGCTCAGGATGGCCAGCCCGGCCAGGGCGATTCGTTCGTCAAGCGCCGGGAACCCCGGCCGTCCATGCTGTCACGGCTCAGCCTCATCCCGCCGCACCGGGACTCCCAAGACGACGACGCTCTCCGGCTCCATGATGGGGTGAGCACGGCGACACGTGAAGTCACCATTGTTGCTTCGCCGCAGAAATCCGGCAACGAGCAGGCGCCCGCAGTTGGATCGTCAGGCACGGCAGGACTCAACGAACTCCTGGGTGGCAACCCGCGTCGGTCTGCACCCCGGAACGAGGACGCTTCCGGCTCTGGCCAGGGACCGGACTCCGAGACTCCAGAACGGCAGCCAGCGCGGCCCAAGCGTTCCAGCGTCCCTTCGTGGGATGAAATCGTCTTCGGTACGCGGGGCGACTAGCTTCACCTGACGCCACGGGCAACTGCCCGTGGCGTTGTTGGTTCGGGCATGCGAAGCGTTGGCGCGCAGCGGTTCTCGGCTGCTGGCTACTGATTACTGACCCGGGATATGGCGAAACTGGCCAGCGGTCATCACCTTGCGGTCAGACTTCACCTGACGGGCGACGCTGAGGCCAGCAGATACGTCACCCATTCCTTGGGCGGATCGCCAACGGATGGTTCAGGACATGCCGGGAGTTGGTCCCAACGCGGATCGTCCGGGCGGAGTTCTTGGACGGTGACAAAGTCCTCATCGTCGGGTTCCCTCCCCAGCGACTCATAGCCTGGCGGAGTTGGATACGGCGGCAAGGTCAAGTGCACGTCGTCTGTGGATTCATCGAAGGCATCCGCCGGTACATTTCCAAGTTCGGGATTCTCGTCGCGGCAGTTCAGGCTGCCCAACCAAGCTTCGTAAGCATTTAGTTCCGCGTGCACCAACTGCACCTGACGTCCGGGCTCATCAGCACCCAACGGGTCTTCACGAATGAGTTCCTGGTCCTGGAGATCCCAATCATCGGCGCCCCGTTCACTTGACTCCTGGTCGTCACGCTTCGCGCCCATGGGTGGTGTGGGGTGTTGTTGGGTCCAGGTGGTGGGCCAGGTGGGTGGTTCGTGGTCGG